>NZ_BAABEY010000031.1:0-105235 GCF_039540405.1 Ravibacter arvi | reverse complement strand
TAATAATATTGAATATCTGAAAAATGAAAAAGTCGGAAGAAAAAATCTTCCGACCACGACTGCCCGAAACGCCTCCTTTTTTTATGCCCGCTTTTGGAATTTCCCGCTAAAACAACGGGCCGACTTCCGATTTCTGAGTTCCGACTTCCGACCTCCCCTTAAAACGACAAGCCCTTCAAAAGTTCAATCGCTTCATCACTATTCTTTTCTTCTGTCAGATCAAAAATAGAAGTGCTTTTGCCGTCTACCACCACGTTGACGTTAGACGTGATATCGTTGATTTTATCGCCAAGTTCCGCTTCGAGTTTCTTTCCAAAGCTGAAATCCGAGAATTTCTTCTCGCCGCCGGCTACCGTAAAGTCCGAATTATAACGGCGTAATTCTACCAGCGCTTCTACAGGACCTGCTGAAAGGTGTACACCGTTGGTCCCCTGCCCGACTTCAGCGAGGCCCAAAGCTTCTTTTTCGTCCAGCAAAGTTCTCCGGATGCTCCCTGAAGCAGCACTAGCAGGATTGGTAGCACCGATAAAACCATTCCGCGCAGTTTTCCAATCCAGGTCGCCGGAAAGGGTCATCACCACAATGCTGCGGCCTTTTTCGGTGAAATGTCTGAGCTGACGCGGATGAAAACCGTTTATTACGTAGAGAGTTTCGTTGTCGACCTTCACTACCTCCGCGTAGGTTCCGCCGGCCAACTTTTTATTCTCAAGGTTCTGCCAGATATAATCCAGAGAAAAGGCGTCGAAATGCGGATATTGCTCCAGCACTTCCAACCCGCCCAATACTTTCAGCTCAGTCACCGGGCTGCCATACAGCTGGGCAAATTTCTCCCGCGCCCCCTCCGACATGTTCTGCACCGCATTTTTCGCAATGCTGTTGATCACGCCGTAATGCTGTGCTATTATATTATTTGCTTCCAGGTAATCGGCAGACAGTACCTTCACCTGGTGAATATTAAGGCCGAATGCCTCTATTTTCTCCAAAATGAGTGACAACACCTCGTTCACCTTAACGCCACCTTCGGCGTCAAGCACTTCGGGCTTGATAAAAAACAAAAATTCATTTTTCCCGGTCTTTGCCGACGCATCCTGGAATACCTCATCTACGGTTGCCCCCGACGTCCGCGCGGCCTGAACTCCCTTCGAAATTAATTCAACTAAATTTTGTTTTGCCGTCATTTAGAATAGCTGATTGGTGATAGATTTTCTGAGCAGTCAGAAACTCCGCAAAGATATTAACTAAACAGGATGATTAAAATGTCGGTTATCAAAATAATACTATCTATTACATCGGAAACCCTTACATAACCACATCCCTAAATGCCTTTTTTTATATAAATTTGCATCAGATCCGGTTCATTCCTACCGGAAGTTCTGCTACATCCACTAATTCAAATTATTAATTGGATACAACAATTGGATATGATCTGAGCGAGGCTGCGCGACTTCTGCAGGCGGGAGAGCTGGTAGCAATCCCGACTGAAACCGTCTATGGCCTGGCCGCGAATGCGCTCAACCCGGATGCCGTTGCCAAAGTTTTCGAAGCCAAGCAGCGCCCCAGCTTTGACCCGCTCATTGTCCATATACCGTCTGCCGCCTCGCTTGAGAAATATGCAGATAAGATTCCCGAAACAGCGCTAAAGCTGGCATCCGTGTTCTGGCCGGGCCCGCTTACCCTGCTTTTACCCAAACAGGAAGTCATTCCCGCCCTGGTTACCTCGGGGCTGGACACCGTTGCAATCCGGGTCCCTTCGCATCCGGTTGCCGCTGCCTTGTTGAAAATGCTGGAATTCCCGCTTGCCGCACCCAGCGCCAATCTGTTCGGACAGGTAAGCCCGACCCGCGCTCTGCATGTAAAAGCGCAGCTCGAGGGACGTATCCCCTATATAATAGAAGGAGGCGATTGCGAAGTGGGCGTCGAATCAACTATTATTGGTTTCCCGGAGGGAAGCCTGCCGACCGTTTACCGGCTGGGCGGCGTCCCTGCAGAAGAAATTGAAGCTACCATCGGCCCGGTTTTGGTCCAGTCACACTCCTCTTCCAACCCACTCGCGCCCGGGATGCTGAAAAGTCACTATTCGCCGCGTAAGCCGCTATTGATAGCCGACGGCCCTTCAGATCACCGAAATGAAGCCGTCTACCTGCGTTTTTCTGATTATCTGCCCGGCATTCCGGAAACCCGTCAGCTTGTGCTGTCGCGAAAGGCGGACCTTCGGGAAGCAGCCAAAAACCTGTTTGATTTTATCAGGCAACTGGATGCATCGCCGGCGGCAGTCATAGTAGCCGAACTGCTTCCGGAAACAGGGCTGGGCCGGGCGGTCAACGACCGGCTGAGACGTGCTGCAGTCCGCGAATAGCTGCCGTCAGGACCTCAGCGAGGCCTCTTCCAGGGCTACCTGCTTTTCAACCCAAAAAGTAGCAAACGGAAGTAGGGATGCCAGGAAGTATCCGGCCACCTTCGCGAAAGACCAGTTCCGCTCCGACCAGTTCCAAACCAACAGGATCACATAGGCAATAAACAAAACGCCATGCGCCATTCCCACATAGCGGACTGCGGCGGGCATCTCGAAAAAATACTTCAGCGGCATTGCTATAAAGAGGAGGAGTAAATAGGAAATGCCTTCCCAAAAAGCTGTCTTTTTAAATAAACCAAGCATAAAAAATAAGGAAAATACAAAAGAGGCCGCGTCCCCGGCCTGTGACGTAATTCCCAAAACTAACCAATTTCCGGCATCAATACAGCACCCAGGTGTCTTTTCCCCCGCCGCCTTGTGACGAATTCACCACCAGGGAACCTTTTCTGAGTGCAACCCGCGTAAGCCCGCCGGGAATTACGTGAATGCGGTCCCCGTAAAGAATATAGGGGCGGAAATCAACATGACGCCCCTCGGCGCCTTCATTAAAAAAGCACGGCACACGCGACAACGAAATTGTAGGCTGGGCGATGTAATTGCGCGGATTGTCCTTTATCCGCCTCCTGAAGAGGGCATGTTCCCGCCTGGTGGCCTTCGGACCGATCATCATGCCATAGCCCCCGGCTTCATTGGCCTCCTTGACGACCAGTTCGTCAATATGATCGAGGACATATTTCCGGTCTTCTGCTTCACCGCAGATGTACGTCGGCACATTTCCGATCACCGGGTCCTGGCCCAGGTAGTACCTGATCATTTGGGGCACGTAGGCATACACAACCTTGTCATCGGCGACGCCAGTACCCGGGGCATTGGCAAGTGCCACCCGGCCCTTTCGGTAGACCTCAAAAATACCCGGAATTCCCAGAAGCGAGTCCGGGTTAAAGGCCTGCGGGTCCAGGAAAGTATCGTCAATCCTTCGGTAAATTACATCGACCACTTCAAATCCCCGGGTGGTTCGCATTTTTACGTACCCGTCGTCCACTACCAGGTCCCGCGAATCCACCAGCTCCACACCCATTTGCTGCGCCAGGTAGGAATGTTCGAAATAGGCTGAATTGTAAATTCCGGGTGTAAGGACCGCCACCGTCGGTTCCGGCCGGACCGACAGCCGCTCCAGCATGGAAAGCAGTCGCGCCGGATAATCCGACACCGGCTGCACCCCCGTCCTGGCCAGCACTTCCGGGAACAACTGCTTGGACAACTCCCTGTTTTCCAGCATATAGGAAACACCCGACGGGCACCGGAGATTATCCTCCAGCACCAGCATTTCACCATTGTCAGCCCTGATAAGATCAGTACCCGTAATGTGGCACCAGATTCCGCCGGGCGGCGTCAGCCCCAGACAGGGCCTGAGAAACGACTTGCTCGACTCAATCACTTCACGCGGGATCACCTTGTCCTTCAGTATTTTCTGGTCGTTGTAAATGTCCTGCAAAAAAAGATTCAGGGCTTCCGTACGCTGAACAAGCCCCCGTTCAAGGTGCTTCCATTCACTACCTGTCAATATCCTCGGCACAATATCGAAGGGCATCGTGCGCTCCGTCCCCTGTCCCTCCGAGTAAACATTAAAGGTAATGCCCATCGCCAGCATTGCCCGCTCCGCAGCCAGGTGACGGTTGGCCAGGTCGCCTGCGGAAAGATTTTCAAAAGCCCGCTTCAAATAACCGTATCCTTCGCGCAATTCTCCGGACTCGTCAAACATCTCGTCATAAAACCCCTCAAGGCTATAAGCCGAGAATGAAAACCTTTCTGTCATGGGCATAGGTATTTGAAATATCGAATTACAAAAAACAATATATAGCCTTTTGTCGTTTTTGCAAACAGATCCTACCAAAAAGCTTTGACAGAGCTCCGATTAGGGCATTTTCGTCGGCAAGGACAAGCTAAAATTGTTTCTTCCTCCGGTAAATTTAACGGAAGTAATTAGTTACTTTTGACCGTTCAGATTGACTCGTTCACCGGATAGACTATGGTCCGTCTTTTTTTATGGGGCATCCTTATCCTGCTGTTTACGGCGTCAAAAGGGTTAGCCCAGCACTTACAGGGTATTGCACCCGGAAATTATGCCGGCACCAATTCCCTGTACCATAATCCGGCCTTTGTTGCCGATTCCCGTTATTCCGTATTCGGGAATCTCGTAGGGCTGAACTATTACGTAGGGAACAACCATGTCAAATGGGATGCCCCCTATTCTTTCGCCTCATTCGTAACCAATTCAACTGGAGACCAGTACCGGAACGACCAGGGAAAGCTGGTTTTTCCCAGGAAGTACCTCGACCAGAAGCTCAACGGCAACCTGAAATACCTGAACACCGGCCTGGATGTGCGCCTGCCATCACTTATGATCTCCCTCAAAAAAGGGAAAATGGGGCTGGGCTTCAACACCCGCGCCAGGACGCTCCTTCACCTGAGCCAGACGACTGAGCCGCTGGCTCAACTGATACGGGGCAGTACACAGGACACGACCCTGCACAAACAAATGTTCCGCAACCAAAGCGGGAAACTTGCAGCCAATATTTTCGGGGAATATTCGCTGACATTCGGTGCAGTGGTGTACGACGCCGAAACCGATTTTCTAAAATTCGGCGTGACGGTTAAACGGGTGATCGGGCTTTCCCAAAACCATATCAACATACAAAAGGCAGATTACGAGCTCGTTCCCGATCCGGCTTACGGAAATCTACGGTACATGACTGCCGTGTCATCGCTGGATGGCGATACGCGCTACACCACTGACGACGGCATCAGGAGCAGTTCGCTAAATCCGGAATGGTGGCTGCTCGGCAAGTCCGCTCCCGGCAGCGGCTGGGCGCTGGACATAGGCGCCGTATACGAATACCGCCCGAACATTCAGCGGTACCGGAACTTCTCCGGCCCGGCCGACTCGCCCCGGAGAGACCCGAGCGTAAACAAATACCTTTACCGGATCGCCGCTTCAATTACAGATGCCGGCTTCCTCAACTTTCACAACAGCTACTACAATTATGCGCAGTCGGCAAGCAATGTAGCCGGGAACCTCGATTATGGAAGCTTCAATCCGTGGCGAGGTTTTGACAACTTTTACCAGGCGCTCGAAAACAATCTCGGCTTACCGGCCGCAGTCCCATCGAAGGCAAGAACGCTGATGCCAATGGCATTTCAGGCCAGCATTGACTACCGATATACCGACAACATCTTTGTCAATGCGATGCTGGTTACCCCGCTCACAAAAGCCCGTTCCGGCAATATGAGGCAAGAATCGCTGCTCTCGGTTGTACCCCGTTACGAACATCGGTGGTTTGAAATTTCACTCCCTGTTTCATTGATGAACCACTATCGTTCCTTAGGAATCGGGTTGGCCGGCCGCGCCGGGCCGCTATGGCTGGGAACCGATCATTTAGGAGGACTGTTCAACATCGGGAAGCCGAAAGCACTTTCGTTTTACGCGGGCCTTTCCATGGGAATTTACCAAAGACCATTAACGGATGAAATTCCCTGCTGGCCGCCAAAAGAGCGTTTTTTCAGACGATTGTTCAGATCGAGATAATTTTCGGCCGGGGCCTTGAAGTTTTACATACGGAAATCTGTCTTTTAGCGTTTTCCTAGCGTTATTTGTAACCGGATTTCGTCGACAAACTGTGAAAAAATCGCCTTCAACACTGTGATTATGGAGCGTCTTTACGCCTATTGGAGCCTGTTAAAAAACTTACTGTCGAAAGCTTTTACCTACCTGAAACACAAGCTGTTTGAAGGAATTAAAAAGACGCTGAAACTGCTCCTGGGAAACCGGTACGAGCCCCTGAAAAACCGCGCTGTGCGTTTATGGCAAGACGTTTCCAACCGGTTTGATTCGCTTTTTGATAAAGATTCCAGGTTTTTCCGGCCGGTCATCCGCATATGGCAAATCGCGATCGGAACTTTTCTTCTATTCATTGTTTACCTCTTTTGCGTCGAAACCAACTTTCTCTGGTTAATGGGGAGCATGCCCAGCATTGAAGATCTTCAAAACCCGAAAGTTGCTCAATCTTCCGAAATCTACACGGCTGACGGTGTATTACTGCGAAAGTTCTATACCGAAAACAGGACGCCCGTCACTTACGAAGAATTATCGCCGGGCCTGATAAAAGCGCTGATCGCAACCGAAGATGTCCGCTTCCATGCCCATTCAGGGATTGACCCGCGGGCGATGGGATCGGTCATGGTTTCACTGCTTTCGGGAACATCGGAACGCGGGGGCGGGAGCACGCTCACACAACAGCTCGCCAAGAAGCTCTTTCGTACCAGGCGGCAGGAAGGAAGAGGCCTGCTCGGCCGGATACCGGGCATTTCCACGGTTGTTTACAAAACCAAAGAATGGCTCACAGCGATCAAGCTGGAGCGTAACTTTACCAAAGAAGAAATTATTACGCTTTATCTCAATACGGTCGATTACGGTCAGAATACCTACGGCATCAAGACAGCATCCAAAACCTATTTCGGCAAGGAGCCTGCCGACCTGACCCTGGAAGAAGCTGCCGTCCTGGTCGGTCTGCAAAAAGCAACCACCACTTATAACCCGCTTCGCAACCCGAAACGGTCCAAAGAAAGAAGGGACGTTGTGCTGTCGCAAATGGTGAAATACAATTTCATTTCCGAAAAAGAGCTGGATTCTCTCGTGCAGCTGCCGCTACAGCTCAAACCGAATTTTGAACTGGCCTACGACGACTCCTACGCCAGCTATTTTATGCCTAATGTGATCAAAGAAGTCGAAAAATGGTGCCGGGAACACGATTACGACCTCTACACAGATGGATTAAGGATTACGACTACTATAGACTCCCGCCTCCAGGCCTACGCAGAAGAAGCCATGGTGGAGCGGATGCGTTTCCTGCAACGGGTATTCGACGAGCACTGGAGCGGCCGCAACCCGTGGGTCGATGATGAAGGAAAAGAAATTGAGAATTTCCTGCTGGACGCGATGAAAAGGACCAGGCGGTATGCAGCTCTTCAGAAACGTTTCGGAACGCAACAGGACTCGATCCTGGTCTACCTCAATAAGAAAGATACCATGACGGTCTACGACTGGCGGACCGGGGAAAAGAAAAGAGAATTCTGGAGTCCAATGGACTCGCTTGCCTACTATAAGCGTATCCTGCGGGCGGGCATCATGTCTATGAATCCGTATACCGGTCATGTCAAAGCCTGGGTCGGCGGCATGAACCACGAATTTTTCAAGTACGACCACGTCAGGCAAAGCAAGCGCCAGCCAGGGTCTACCTTCAAGCCCATTGTCTATACCACGGCCATTGATGATACTACCTTCAACATGAGTCCCTGTGACCGCGTAGTGGACCAGCCTTTCCAGAAGGAAGTCGAACCGGACGCGGATGGCAAGAAAAAATTCTGGCGGCCACGCAATTCCAACGGCTACTTTTCCTACGCCAACCTGACGCTGCGGCGCGCCATGGCGCAATCGGTTAATTCCGTCGCAGCCGCACTGACCGACAAGGTGGGGCCTCAAAATGTAATCAGGTATGCCAAAAAGCTGGGTATTAAGAGCAAGCTGGATGCGGTTCCCTCCATCGGGCTCGGAACGAGCGACGTATCACTGTATGAAATGGTCGGAGCATACAGCACTTTTGTCAACCAGGGCCGGTACACAACGCCCACTCTTGTTATGCGCATTGAAGACCGGTCCGGCAACGTGCTTCACGAATTTATACCGGATTCACACGAGGCCATCCGGCCCGAATCAGCCTTTCTCATGATCCACATGCTGAAAGGCGGCGTAGAAGAGCCCGGGGGAACTTCGCGCGGGCTTTGGGGGTTTGATGTATTTCGCAACCGGAATGAAATCGGTGGAAAAACCGGCACCACTTCCAACAACTCCGACGGCTGGTACATCTCCATTACCCGCGACCTGGTCACCGGCGCATGGGTGGGCGGTGAGGACCGAAGCATCCATTTTCGTACTACGCAACTGGGCGAAGGCGCCAAAACAGCGCTCCCTATCGTAGGGCGTTTTCTCGAAAAAACCTATAAAGACAAAACAACGGGAATTGAACCCGGCCCCTTCCCTACCCCTTCGTTCAAGGTGACCAAAGACTACAAAAGCTGCCTTTACGAGGAAGAACCGGAAGAGATGACCGATTCTACGGCAACTTCAGCACCGCCTGCCGAAGAGCTCGAAATTGGTCCGCCGCCGCCTGTTCCGTGAAAGAAATGATTGTACGTTTACTCGATAGTCTGAGGCTTTTTCTGGCCGCACACCGCTGGGTCGGGCTGCTTTGGTCGGCCATCATTCTCATTCTCTGCCTCGTGCCCTCAAGCGGCATACCGCGCACTCCTGTCATTCCTTTTTTCGACAAGATCGTCCATGCGGGAATCTTTACCATCTGGTCTTTCACCTGGACAGGCCACTACCGCCGGCGGCGGGCTATTATCCTGCTAACCGGTATCGGGCTCGGGTTGCTCATCGAGTTCCTCCAGGAGGCTATGAAAATGGGACGTTCTTTTGAATGGCTGGACCTCGCGGCTGACGCCACAGGTGCGCTGGCAGGCATACTGTTGTACGGCTTTCTGTACCGGGAACCGACCACCGGGAAACCTCTCGGACGTTTCTCCTAGATTTGCATTCCGGGGTTATTTTCCCTTACCCAGTTTACCATGCTGCTGCCGGCTTTGCGCGATGCCCCTGCAGGTCCCACCAGCCCGGCCAACTCTTCGTAGTCTTCCAGAAGCCGCTTCCGCTCAGGTCCACCGGGGAGTATGCGGCGCAGCTCATCCGATACTTTTTGCGGGGTAAGCTCATGCTGAATCAGCTCACGCACGATTTCCCGGCCGGCAATGAGGTTAGCCAGCGAAATGAACTTCACTTTGATCAGCCGCTTGGCCACCCAGTAAGAAATACCGCTGGTCCTGTAGCAAACTACCTCAGGAACTTTTAATAAGGCTGTTTCCAACGTTGCCGTTCCGGATGTCACCAAAGCAGCTTCCGCAACGTGCAGAACGTCATAGGCCTGGTCGAAAACAATCGTGATACCGGGCAGATTGGCAAACGGCTCATACAACTGTTTATCAAGGCTATTGACAGCGGCAATCACGAACTGATGCTCCGGAAAATCCGCCTGCACTGCCACCATGGTCTTCAGCATACCTTCAATTTCCTGGCGCCTGCTGCCCGGCAGCAGGGCAACGACCGGCTTCCCGGACAGTCCGTTCAGGGAACGGAAGTCGGGGTTCGGCCGAAACGCGGCAATCGCATCCATCAACGGATTTCCAACATACTCCACCTCATAGCCGAAGCGCTTGTAAAAATCAACCTCGAACGGGAAAATAACATACATCCGGTCCACCACTTTCCTGATGTGGAATGCACGTTTTTCGTTCCAGGCCCATACCTTCGGAGAAATATAATAAAGCACCCGGATTCCGTGCTGCCTGGCGAAAGAAGCGATCCTCAGGTTAAAACCCGCATAATCGATCAGGATCAGCGCATCGGGGCGATAAGACAGCAGGTCCTCCTTACAAAGCGCAAGCAGTTCCCTGATTGTAAAGATGTTCCGGGCTACCTCCAGGAAGCCCATAAAAGCAGTATCCCGATAGTGCTTGACCAGCTCAAGGCCTTCCGCCGCCATCAGATCTCCTCCCCAGCCCCTTAACTGCGCGTCCGGGTCTTTTTCCAGAATTCCCTTGATGAGATTGGATCCATGAAGATCTCCGGACCTTTCTCCTGCAATCAGATAGTACTTCATCTCAAGGTGTGAGGGGTGAGGTTTGAGGCATGAGGTATGAGGTATTAGGATAGAAGGCTCATACCTCACGCCTCACTGCTCACACCTTCACCGTAATACTCGACGAAATTTTTAGGAGTTTCGATCAGCTTGATATAGTGCAGCCTGGCAGCAGGCGCGATCTGTTTCAATGCCGGCTCCAGCAGTTTCCATATTTCCACTACGAAAATTTCACAGGACGCCATTTTCCCCTGCATAAAATCGACATCGATATTCAGGTTCCGATGATCCACCTTATCTACTACCTCGGTCTTGATAATATCGCCCAATACTTTCAGATCGATGACAAACCCGGTTTCCGGATCAGGATTGCCCTTTACCGTTACGATAAGTTCAAAATTGTGTCCGTGATAGTAAGGATTGGCGCAAGGCCCGAATACTTCCCTGTTTTTTTCTGCGCTCCAATTTGAATTGTAAAGTCGGTGCGCTGCATTAAAATGCTCTTTTCTGCTAACGTATATCATTTGAGTACGGATGGACACCGGCCATCTCTACTTGCTTTGATGCAAAAATAAGCCTTTTTAGCGACCGGAAATTTCCCGGCACCGCTATTTTATTCGTACTGCCAATTCCCGGCCGGTTCACCGACGGTCTGAAAAACGCCTGTGAAGGCGCTTTCACTGTTGCTCCGGGCCCGGTTTATTGTTACTTTCGTTCCGATACGCGCCTGCAAAATTTGCAAACCGAACTTGTTCAACCTATGATCAAAAGGTTATCTTTACTCAAAGCTGTCCTGGCTTGCCTGCTGTTCTCCGGCCCAAAAGCTTCCGGTCAGGAAACTTTCCCCCGGAACGGACCTTACGACGAACGAACCGGAAATTACGCCTTTATTAATGCCACTATCGCCACCTCTCCTTCCGTCACCATCAGCCAGGCTACCCTGCTGGTGGAAAACGGTAGGATTGCCGCCGTTGGAAAAAATGTGCCGGTCCCGAAGAATACGGTCGTTTATGACCTAAAAAACAAGCACATCTATGCATCCTTTATCGACCTGTTCTCGTCATATGGAATGCCCCCCAACCGCCAGCCCGAGCGCTCATCCGGGCCGCAGCTAAACTCCAGCAAAAAGGGTGTATTCGGGTGGAACCAGGCGGTTCATTCGGAAGAACGCGCCGCTGCGCTTTTCTCGCCTGATAAGGAAAAGGCTACCGAGTACCGGAACGCGGGTTTCGGCACGGTACTGACCCACTACCAGGACGGCATTGTCAGGGGCACCGGCAGCCTCACCACCCTAACCGCGGAAGCAGCCACACTATCAACCCTGAAGGCCGATGCATCGGCTCATTTTTCATTCAGCAAAGGTAGTTCGGGCCAACAGTACCCGACGAGTGTGATGGGTGCGGTTGCCCTTCTCCGGCAAACCTACTACGATGCCGAGTGGTACCAAAACGGCGGCAGCCGGGAAGAGCAGAACCTCTCCCTGGAAGCCATGGGCCGGCTCCGGAAGCTCCCGGCCATCTTTGAAGCCAACAACAAATGGGCCCTGCTAAGAGCCGACAAAATAGGTGACGAATTCGGGATTCGCTACATCATAAAGGGCGGCGGCGACGAGTACCAAAGGATCCTTGAAATAAAAGCGGCCAACGTACCGGTTATCGTCCCGCTCAACTTCCCCGAAACCTATGATGTAGCCGATCCCTGGGATGCCGAGGTAATCACGCTGGCTGAAATGAAGCATTGGGAAATGGCGCCGGGAAATGCCGCGGCGCTGGAAAAAGCGGGCGTTGAATTCGCCTTCACGGCAAACGGCCTGAAGAATGCCGGTGACTTCCTGGGCAATATCCGGAAGGCAGTTCGCTACGGGCTGTCCAAAACCCGGGCTTTGGAAGCACTCACCACTACTCCGGCAAAACTGGTCGGCGCCGAAAAAACGGTCGGAACACTGGCCACGGGACAGATAGCGAATTTCCTGGTTACTTCTGGCGATATTTTTGAGGACGGGACAGAACTCCTCGAAAACTGGATACAGGGGAAAAGATACCTCGTGGCATCCGGCAAGCCTGACCTGGCCGGCACCTATGATTTCAGCATTAACGGACAACAAAAAGGCACGCTTGCCATAAGTGGTACACGCTCAAAACCCGAGCTTAAATTGCGCTTGAACGACACTCTGACCGTCACACCGCGGTTGTCTGCCATCGGCGACCTACTGACCATTACCTTTCAGACCGAAAAAGGCGGTGGAAGTACCAGGCTTACCGGGTGGTTTGAAGGCAATCGTTTAAGGGGAAGCGGAGAACTCCCGGGCGGAGAAAAAGTACAGTGGGCCGCCGGCAAAACCGACACGCCTGTATCGCTTACCGAAAAAAAGGACTCGTCGGGAATAAAACCTGAAACCGGGGCCGTGGTCTACCCGTTTGTCGGGCTGGGACAGGAAACCCTGCCCGGGGCGGAAACCATTCTATTCAAAAATGCTACGGTGTGGACCATGGAAGCGGACGGTAAGCTTACCGAAACTGATGTCCTGGTACGCGGTGGAAAAATAACGCAGGTGGGTAAAAAGATTACTGCGCCCCAAGGCGCCCGGGTAATTGATGCTACCGGCAGGCACCTGACCCCGGGCCTGGTGGATGAACACTCACACATTGCCCTGTTCGGCGTGAATGAAGGCTCTCAATCCAGCTCCGCAGAGGTCAGAATGGCGGACGCGCTCAACCCGGAAGACGTCAATATTTACCGGCAACTCGCGGGCGGTGTCACCACCAGCCAGCTCCTTCACGGATCTGCCAACGCGATAGGCGGGCAAAGCGCTGTCATCAAGTTAAAATGGGGCGAATCGGCCGACAAACTACTCTTGCCAGAAGCCCGTTACATCAAATTTGCCCTGGGAGAAAACGTCAAGCAATCCAATTGGGGCGAGCAGGCGCGCGTCCGGTACCCGCAGACGCGCATGGGAGTGGAACAGGTCTATTACGACCACTTTATCAGGGCGCGGGCCTATGATCAGAGCTGGAAAGCGTACAACAAAGCCGGGAACAAAAAGGAAGCTCCCCGGCGCGACCTCGAGCTCGAAGCGCTGGCTGAGATCCTGCGGGGAGAACGGCATATTACCTGTCATTCCTATGTGCAGTCGGAGATTAATATGTTGATGCACGTGGCTGATTCGCTGAAATTCAGGATCAACACCTTTACCCACATCCTGGAAGGCTACAAGCTCGCCGACAAGATGGCGGAGCGGAAAATCGGCGGTTCGGCCTTTGCCGATTGGTGGGCCTACAAAATGGAGGTAAAAGAGGCAATTCCCTACAACGCGGCCCTTATGGCAAGAGAAGGGATCACCGTCGCCATCAACTCCGACGACGCGGAAATGGCCCGGAGGCTCAACCAGGAAGCGGCAAAAACCATTGCATTCGGGGGAGTCTCGGAAATTGATGCACTCAAGATGGTAACTCTCAACCCGGCCAGGCTGCTCAGGCTCGACCACCGCATCGGAAGCATTAAAGTCGGCAAAGATGCGGATCTGGTACTCTGGACCGACCACCCGCTGTCGATCTATGCCCAACCGGTTTATACCGTTATCGAAGGCTGCGTCTATTTCTCAACCGAAGGCGACCTTCAAAAGCAAAAAAATATTTCACAGGAAAAAGCACGGCTCATTCAAAAATCGCTCGATGCCAAAGCGGCGGGTGCTGCTACGCAGGCGCCGCAATCGGTACGGCCCAGAATGTGGCATTGCGAAGACATTATCGGCGCGCACGTCGAACACCATGACCACTAGCATCCAAGAACGAAATCCTGAAAGGAAAATGAGTCAGACACATTCTACCGCTGCGACAATTCTCCGCGGCCTGTCACTTTGCCTGTTGGCCGGCTTCGGCGCTTTCGCGCAAAACCCGGCGCCGCCACGGCCACAGGAAAAACCGGTTGCACTGGTTGGAGCTACCATTCACCCGGTTTCAGGAAAACCCATCGTCAATGGTGTGATCGTATTTGACAAAGGGATTATTCAAGCTGTCGGGGGTATCGATACCCCATTCGACAAGCGCAATACCGAAATCATCGATGTGGCCGGGAAACACATTTATCCCGGCTCGATAGCTCCTGCCACAACTGTGGGGCTGCAGGAGATTGCCTCTGTCCGCGCAACGCTTGACTATAACGAGACAGGCGAGATTAACCCTAACGTCAGAGCGCTCATCGCCTACAATACCGATTCTGAAGTCATTCCAACCCTCCGCAGCTCCGGCATTTTAATTGCCCAGGCAACCCCTTCGGGTGGCCTGATCTCAGGTACATCGTCGGTTTTTCAAACCGACGGCTGGAATTGGGAAGATGCTGTATTAAGACAGGACGACGGCGTGTGGCTGAACTGGCCGCCGTATGTAAGCCGCACCTTTAACCAGAGCGACTTCTCCTCCGCATTAAAAAGGAACGAAGGGCGTCAGCAGGTAATTGATCAATTGGAGCAGTTTTTCCTGGACGCTTCTTCTTATGCAGGCCAGGCGTCGCCCGACCCGGTCAACCTCCGCCTCCACGCGATGAAAGGGGTGCTGGAAGGAAACGCAAACCTGTACATCCGGGCGCAGCTTGCAAAGGATATTGTGGAAGCCGTCAGGTTTGCGCAACGTCACAAGGTGGCGAAAGTTGTCATTGTTGGGGGAAATGAAGCTGATAAAGTAGCTGACTTTCTCTCTGAAAACAAGATCCCCGTCATACTGAACGAGCTTCATCGCCTGCCTGACCACCAGGATGACGAAGTGTTTCATCCTTATGCCCTGCCCGGAAAATTACTGGCTGCAGGCGTAGAAGTGGCAATGAGCTACGCCGCTGAATGGTGGCGCGTCCGGAACCTGAATTACCAGGCGGGAACGGCAGCGGGATTTTCCGAGCATCTGCAACCGGAAGAAGCATTGAAACTGGTCACCTTATTCCCGGCAAAAATATTAGGAATCGACCGTTTTGTGGGCTCCCTGGAAGTAGGAAAACACGCAACGCTGGTCGTGACGCGCGGCGATATCCTGGATATGAAAACAAACATTGTGGAGCGGGCCTTCATCAGAGGTGCAAACGTGAGCCTCGACGACAAGCAAAAACGCCTGTATGAGAAGTACAAAGAAAAATACGGACAGAAAGAATAGTCCGGGCAGCCACCCACCGTTACCCGCCGGACAGTCATTATTACACCTATGATGAGGGTTCTAGCCTGGGAGTGATCGACGTAGAATCGACGGGAGCATACCACCGGAGAGTCATTCCGAGCGGAACGCAGTGGAGCCGAGGGATCTCCCGCTCCCTGCACTAAATCCATTTCAACGGGCTTTTTAGTACCAACAGGAGATCCTTCAGTTCCACTGCGTTCCATTCAGGATGACCATCCGGCAGATGCGCTACCATTGACAACAACAAGTTTGGTGCCGCTCCAACCGGACGGTCATCCCGACCGCAGTGGAGGGATCTCCCGGTCCCCGTACCCAATCCCTTTCAGAGGACTTTTTTATAGCAACAGGAGATCCTTCAGTTCCACTGCGTTCCATTCAGGGTGACCATCCGTAAGATGCGCTACCATTGACAACAGCAGGTTTGGCGCCGCTCCAACCGGAGGGTCATCCCGACCGCAGCGGAGGGATCTCCCTATCCCCGTACACAATCCCTTTCAGAGAGCTTTTTTCTTGCAACAGGAGATCCTTCGGCTCCACTGCGTTGCGCTCAGGATGACCATCCGGCAGATGCGCTACCATTGACAACAACAGGTTGGCGCCGCTCCAACCGGAGGGTCATCCCGACCGCAGTGGAGGGATCTCCCGCTCCCAGTACCCAATCCCTTTCAGAGGACTTTTTTATAGCAACAGGAGATCCTTCAGTTCCACTGCGTTCCATTCAGGATGACCATCCGGCAGATGCGCTACCATTGACAACAACAAGTTTGGTGCCGCTCCAACCGGACGGTCATCCCGACCGCAGTGGAGGGATCTCCCGCTCCCAGTACCCAATCCCTTTCAGCGGGCTTTTTAGTACCAACAGGAGATCCTTCGACTCCGCTGCGCTCCGCTCAGGATGACCATCCGGCAGATGCGCTACCATTGACAACAACAGGTTTGAAGCCGCTCCAACCGGAGGGTCATCCCGACCGCAGTGGAGGGATCTCCCGGTCCCCGTACCCAATCCCTTTCAGAGGGCTTTTTTCTTGCAACAGGAGATCCTTCGACTCCGCTGCGCTCCGCTTCAGGATGACCGTCCGGGTGGTAGCCTCCGGCTACCGTTGACTTCCATTGACAACATCTATTTGTCATCTCCGCTACAAGGTGTTTTCGCAAAAAAACTTTTTTCTCGGAATGACGAGAAAGCTCGAATTAAAGTAAACTGCAACGTTCCAGCCCCGTACAATAAAAAACGCGGGCCAGTGAATACTGACCCGCGTTTTTTATTGTCGTTGACCGATTATGCCTCAGCAGTAACCGGTTCGATGTTCACGTAGGATTTCCCGCCGAAACGTTTCTGGAAAACCACACGACCTTCTGTCAAAGCGAATAATGTATGATCGCGTCCAATCCCTACATTCTTACCGGGATTGTGTTTTGTACCTCTCTGACGTACAATGATGCTACCGCTTTTCGCCAGCTGACCACCGAAAAGCTTAACCCCCAAACGCTTACTCTGGGAATCGCGACCGTTTTTGGAACTACCTACACCTTTCTTATGTGCCATGATATGATCTGTTTAATACGTTATAATACCGGTACAATTAGAAAACGATTTCGTCGATGCGAAGCCTGGTCAGGAACTGGCGGTGACCGTTTCTCTTTTTGTAACCTTTACGACGCTTCTTTTTGAAAACGATTACTTTTTCACCTTTAAGGTGCTCAAGGATTGTACCTTTAACTGATGCGCCTGAAACGACCGGAGCACCAATCTGTACAGTACCTTCTGCGTCTGTCAGAAGAACCTTGTCAAAAACAAGTGCAGCGTCCACGTCACCTTCAAGCCTGTGCGTGAAGATTTCGCGGCCCTTTTCTACTTTAAATTGCTGACCTGCTATCTCTACGATTGCGTACATGATTGTTGAACTTTGTTTTTTTTATTTATTTGGAGCCGCGAAAATACATAAAAACCTGAAAACAAACAAACCGACCTTCGGCTTTATTTATATAAAATCAATTTTACTGTCTATACATCCGAAAAATCGCTAAATTACCCTCCTGTTCAATTAATCAAACGATTCATTCTATTTGACATTCAATCTGGGACCAGATGTTCAGAAATGCCTCCGGACACCGAATAAACCCCGTTGAAGCGGTATATCTGCAGAGAATACCCGAAACCGGGCCGGTAATGAAACAAAACGCACGGAAATTTTGTTTCACCGGCGAACAGGCGTGTGGGGTGAGTTTGGAAATCAGAAATCGGAAATCGGAAATCAGATTTCTGTAATCGGTACCTGAAGCTGAAAACCAAAGCAAACGGGCTGATTTCCGATTTCTGATTTCCGATTTCCGGATCCTGCCTCCCACTCCCTCAAACCTTTCCATTCAAAGGCCATGAAAAAGAACGAGAATAAAATTGCTTCCTATCTTATTATGGTAACCGTCGGCGCTCTGCTGATCGTCGCTACCGCCTGGATCGGGCTGGAGCTGTCGGACAGGCGGAAGGTTGAGGCGCCTTATACCGAGAGCACCCGCGACGTTCAGTCTAACGGCGGCTATCAGATCAAAAGCCAGGTGGGCAACTTTTCCCTGAAAAGCGTCAACGGCCCGCAGGTATCACTGGATCAGTTTGCTACCGAAAAAGGAGTGATCGTGGTTTTTACCTGCAACCACTGCCCCTTCGCCAAGGCTTACGAGGACCGTATCCAGGCCCTGGACACCAAGTTCAAATCACAAGGCTTCCCGGTAATCGCCATTAACCCTACAGATCCGGGCAGCTATGAGGAAGACAGTTTTGAAAAAATGAAACAGCGCGCTCAGTCAAAGAGCTATAGCTTCCCCTATCTTGCCGACGAAACCCAGGAGGTTGCCCGGAAATTCGGGGCGACAAAAACACCCCATCTTTTTATTCTTTCCAACGAAAACGGGAAATTTACCGTGGCCTATATCGGCGCCATCGACGATAACCCCCAGGATCCGCTCGGTGTGAGCAAGCGCTATGCAGAGGAGGCCGTGCAAAATCTGCTGGCGGGAAAACCAGTCGCTACCACCACTACCAAGGCCATCGGTTGTGTGATCAAATGGAAAGAAATTTAAGCGTTTATCCGACCGCACCTGTCTTTCACTTTTTTCAAGGCTTACCCCCTATCACCTCCCGCGATGACAAGACTGTCTGCCCTGGCACTATCCCTTTTCGCAGTATCGCTCCGGGTTCTGCCCGCCCAGGACACCAAAGATTTTACCGCCCCGGGGGAGTTTACCAGGAATTGCGAGGGGCCGGCCGTCGATTCGGAGGGTCGGGTATACGCAGTGAATTTTGCGCAGGACGGCACTATCGCGCAAATCGACCGCAAAGGAAATACCAGTTTCTTTATAACCCTCCCCAAAAACAGCACGGGGAACGGGATCCGGTTCGGCGATAAAAAAACATTTTATATTGCCGACTTCACAGGTCATAAAGTCCTGAAAGCTAACCTGGATACCCGGGAAGTAACTGAATTCATGCATGAGCCCGATATGAACCAGCCCAACGATCTGGCTATTACCAGTTCCGGGCACCTATTTTGTTCAGACCCTGACTGGAAACAGGGGACCGGGCGCATCTGGCATGTCGACCCTGCCGGGAAAGCGCGGATCGTTGCCGACCAAATGGGTACGACCAATGGCATTGAGGTCAGTCCGGACGAAAAGACACTATATGTAAACGAAAGCACGCAAAGGATTATATGGGCTTTTGATCTGGCGCAAGACGGTACAATCTCCAACAAAAGGCAGATCGCCACCTTCCCGGACGGACTGCTCGACGGTATGCGCTGCGATGTCAAAGGTAATCTCTATGTAACGCGGTACAACAAAGCCGAGGTGGTGATGCTCTCCGGTACCGGCCAGGTTCTTCAAACCTTCAAGACCAAAGGCGCAAAGGTTTCCAATATCTGTTTCGGTGGCCCGAAGGGGAAAACAGCCTACATTACCCTGCAGGACCGCGGTTGTCTCGAAAAATTTAAAGTTCCGCACCCGGGCCGTGAATGGGCCATGATGAAGGCTTTCTCCAAAAAAAAATAGACTTATGCCCGATATAACCAAAGCCCTAAAAAGTTTCGGTTATGCCTTTAAAGGTGTTACTGCATTATTCAGGTTTGAAAACAACGCCAAAATTCACCTTATACTTGGAGTGGGCGCTATCGCCCTGGGCTTTCTTCTCGACCTTACCACTGTAGAATGGACGGTTCTGACTATACAGATCGCAGCGGTTATGGCGGCTGAAGCCTTTAATACGGCGCTCGAAAAATTATGTGATGTGGTTTCTCCCGAACACCACCCGCTTATCGGCTCCATAAAAGATATGGCGGCCGGCGCCGTTTTGATTATGGCAATATCTTCCGTGGTTACCGGATTACTGCTTTTTGTACCCAAAATTCTGGAATTGTAAAAGGTGTGCACGGCAGTAAAAAAAACTTTCGCTGCTCAGCTTTCTAGCATTAAAATAAAATGAAGCTTTACCGATTTTTTCCTGCTGTCGTAATACTGCTTTCCCTGGTCCCCGGTGCTAAGGCCCAGATAGCCGGGCACGACCCTTATACTGAACACACCATCTACCTGACCGGCGTCAACCGGTATGTCAAAAACAACACGGTATATGCCGGGCACAAATCGCTCCTGAATGAATTTCTCAACTCCCCGGCAGGGCTTAATTTGTACGTCCGGTCCCGGAGGAACCGGAATATAGGAATGGCTGTCTCGCTCCTGGGCACCGCCGGAACTATTTACGCGCTCGTTAACCGCGACAGAGTAAATTGGCGGCCCTTCTTCTGGGCTTCAATCGGCACCGGCCTCATTGCCGCCCCACTCAACATGACGGCTACCAAACAGCTCAACCAGGCCGTTTGGATACGAAATCGCGATGAATTGCAACGCGCCCGGGAAAACTGAGCGCCCCGAGGTTCCCCGCCGCTTTTCCGGCCTGTCTCCTATTCTTTTTTATTTATAACTATTTTAAACAATACCGGTAATTCGCTTTCAGAATCGGATTATTGCTGTAATTTTGCAGCTGTAAGCCCCGGGGGCATCAGGTTTGAACCGACTCATACCTCATCTTCCTTGAAGCTCACAGTTAACACCTCGCATTCCGGTATGTTTCGCATCTCTCTTTTTATATTTTCCCTCTCTTTATTCGCAGCTTGTACCGACAGGCAGCAGGCGCTCAGGCAGGAAGTGGTAGAGCATTATGCAGCCATGGTCTATGCAAATTATGACGATGCCGTTAAAGGTGCTCAGGCATTGCAAAGTGCTGTTCACACCTTCACTGATGCCCCATCGGCAGAAAAATTAGAGGCTGCCCGGAAAGCATGGCTCAACAGCCGGCCGGCATACCTCCAAACCGAAGCCTATCGCTTTTACGACGGTCCTATCGATGGTGAAGATGGCCTGGAAGGGTATATCAACGCCTGGCCGCTCGACGAAAATTTTATCGACTACGTGAAAGATGCGGGCACGGGAAAAATAATCTACGGCGGGGTAATCAACAGCCCGGCAGAGTTTCCCCGGATTACAGCCGACCTCCTCGTCAGGGAAAATGAGGTTCATGGCGAAGCCGATGTAAAAATCGGGTTTCACGCCATCGAATTTCTTCTGTGGGGCCAGGATCATTATGACGACAGCCCCGGCAGGCGTCCTTATACCGATTACCTGACCGGCGCACAAGCTACTGCTCCGAACGGAGAACGCCGCGCGGCCTATCTCAAAGTAGTAACGGACCTCTTGGTAACCCACCTTACAGAAGTAAGGGACGCATGGGAACCGGGAAGCAGCTACCGGGCAGCGTTCACCAAAAAAGAAAACAACCAGGAGTCGATCACGCATATCTTGTCGGGGTTGGGTAAGCTCAGCAAAGGTGAACTGGCCGGGGAACGCATGACCGTAGCGCTCGAAAACAAAGACCAGGAAGACGAGCACTCCTGCTTTTCGGACAATACGCACCTGGATATCGTTTACAACCAGGTCGGTATGCAGAATGTTTATCTCGGAACCTACAAAAGACCGGACGGGTCGGAGGTGAAAGGTCCCGGATTCAAAGACCTCGTAGCGTTGTCCGACCCTGAACTTGCCAAGACTATCGAAAACCAGTTCGCCGCGACGCTTAAAGCAGCTGAAGCCATACCGGCGCCGTTTGATCAGACCATTGTCCACAACCCCGCCAAGGTTCAGCAGGTAATCCGTGAACTACGTAAACAATCGGATGAAATTCAGAATATTGCCGGGGCAATTGGCCTCACCCTCGTTATACCGGAAACAAACGAATAGTGTTGCTATTGAGTATAGCCCCCTCTATGTGGTCACCGACTAAAATATTGCCTGTCATCTTTCTTCTTTTTACGCTTACATCCTGTAAAAAGCTCACGGCAGAAAAAGATGAGGAATTATCCGGCGGCAAGGAGGGGACTGTTTTTCTCAAGTCCGTAGATGCTTTCGGCCAGCCCTTCCCCGGGTTGGATCACAACGAAATCCGAAAATTTCAGATCGGGAATTCGCTCAACCGGAATAACTGGGTAGCGGCTCCCGCATCGGCCAGCGCGCGCGACGGTCTCGGGCCTCTTTTCAACGCTTCGGCGTGTGCCGCCTGCCATGCCCGCGATGGCCGCGGGCTCCCGTTTAACAGCGCCGGGCAACCTACTCAGACCTTGCTTTTCCGCCTGTCGGTGCTCAGCCACGACGGGCAGCCGATACCCGAGCCGGTTTACGGCGGTCAGCTCCAGCACCAATCTGTGGCTGGCGCTATTCCCGAAGGAAACATTAAAATCGCTTACACCGAAGAACCCGGCAAATACCCCGACGGAACCCCCTATAGCTTGCGGAAGCCCACCTATTCGGTCGAAAACCATGGTTATGGCGCCATGCATCCCGGCACCATGATTTCGCCTCGCCTCGCCCCGCATATGGCAGGAATAGGGCTTTTGGATGCCGTCAGTGAAGCTACGATCCTCGAAGCCGCCGACCCGGACGACAGGGACGACGACGGAGTTTCCGGCAGGGCGAACTATGTATGGAATGTACGCCTCCAGAAAAAACAAATCGGCAAGTTTGGATGGAAGGCAAACGAGCCGACCGCAGAACAACAGGTTGCCGGTGCATTCGTAAATGACATCGGCATAACTTCCGGCATCTTCCCAAATGAAGCGCTTTCTCCCGGCCAGTCGACGCGGTACAGCCATCTTCCCTCCGGCGGAACACCGGAAATTGATGCCGAAGGATTGGCCAATGTGGTATTCTACGTGAAAACACTCGCCATACCGGCCCGGCGCGACTGGCAACGGGAAGAAGTATTGAAAGGAAAAATGTTGTTCAACCAAACCGGCTGCACCTCCTGCCACCTGCCTGTTTTAAAAACGGCGCCTGACGCGGAACCGCATTACCTTGCGGCTCAGATCATAAGACCCTATACCGACCTGCTTCTCCATGACATGGGGCCGGGCCTTGCCGACAACCGTCCCGACGGCCTGGCAACCGGAACCGAATGGAGAACCGCACCTTTGTGGGGGATCGGCCTTCAGAAAACCGTGAATAAGCACACCTTCTTCCTGCACGACGGCAGGGCGCGCAACCTGGAGGAGGCCATCCTATGGCATGGTGGAGAAGCCGAAAAAGCAAAACGCGGTTTTATGGAGCTCTCCGGGCAGGACCGTGAATACCTGATACGTTTTATTGAATCACTGTAGATGATGACTAACAGGGAATTGACTGATTATCGAAAATTGAGAAATACCAGCTTACTGGCTGTCATTTTACCGCTTCTCGGTTGGCTGGCCGGTTGCGGCACCGGGAAAAAAGAGCTCTCGGTTACCGATAGGAAAACGATGGTGACCAACCTCACAAAAGAAGTCATCGTCCCGGCGTTCGAAACATTTCTAAAAGCAACCGATTCTCTCGCTGCGGCCGGTGTGCAATTCCGTACTGCTCCCGGCAAAGCGAACCTGGAAAGCATGCGCGCCCATTGGCTGCTTGCGGCGCAATCCTGGAAAAAAGCCGCTACCTTCTCTTTCGGACCCGTCGACGATGAATTCCTGGGCGGCGGAATTGATTACACCGGTGTCCACTATCCCAATATCGAAAAAATCATAGCTTCTTCAGACCCTATAGACAGTGCATTTGTAGAATCCCGGGGAAGCAGCCTGAAAGGCCTTAAAGCAATTGAGTATCTGTTATTTAACCGCGGAGATACAGCGCTGAGTGATTTATCTTCTTCCCCGCGCCGAATGGCCTATCTGGCAGCGCTTACTCAAAATCTCAACGTACAGGCGAAGAAAGTCGTCGACGCATGGACTAAGGGTAGCCCTTCTTATGCCGAAACCTTCTCCAATGCCGACGGGAAAGACCTCAAAAGCGCACTCAATATATTGGTCAACCAATGCATCTCGCGAATCAATATGATTAAAGATGAGCGACTAGCAGTACCTTTGGGAATGCGTAACGAAGGAAATCCCCGGCCGGACCTTGTGGAAGGACGTCTCAGCGGATCGTCCGTTCTGTTGCTCAGGAGTGAGCTGGAAGGTCTCAGGTCCATTTTTAACAGTGACGGAAAGGCTTACCTCAACTCCTTACTGGACCAGCTTGGCGCCCAGTATAACGGTAAGCCGCTTAGCGAAGCTATTGCCGCTCACTTCGAGACCGCTGACCGCCAGGCCGCAGGTATCGCGGCCGACCTCGAAAAAGCCATTACGCAGCACCCTGATTCGGTCAGGCAACTGTATGACAGCTTGAAAAAGTTACAAATTCTCCTGGAAGTCGACGTAGTCAACCAACTCGGCGTTATTATGACCTTCAGCGACAACGATGGAGATTAAATTTTAAAATTCCTGAAAATTAAAACAGACGTCGTTATGTTTAAAATAAGCTCAATTCTGCAAATACTGGTTTTTTCTTCCGTATGGTTGGCCTGTACCGGCAGCAAGGAAGAACAAGTTGTGAATGTTTATACCCACCGGCATTACGAAGCCGACAACGAACTTTACAAGAAATTCACCGATGAAACAGGTATCCGGGTGAACGTCATTAACGCCAACGCCGACGAGCTGATTCAAAGGCTGGAAAGTGAAGGCGCCAATTCACCCGCAGATGTACTCATAGCAGTAGACGGCGGCCGCCTCAACCGGGCCATTGATAAAGGCCTCCTGCAGCCGGTCATTTCGGAAACCCTTAACAGGCAAGTTCCGGAAATGTTCAGAGAACCGGGAGGACATTGGTATGCAATGACTTACCGGGCTCGCATTATTGTAAGCTCCAAAGACCGCGTTCCGGCCGGCGAAATCAAAAACTATGAGGATCTCAGTGACCCGAAGTGGAAAGGCAAAATACTCGTAAGATCATCGGAGCACGTCTACAATCAATCGTTGACGGCCTCTATCCTATTGGCTGACGGCCAGGAAAAAACCGAAGCATGGGCCCGCGGGCTGGTTGCCAACTTGGCCCGGGCTCCGAAGGGAAATGACCGCGACCAGGTGAAGGCAATCGCTGCCGGAGAAGGCGATGTCGCCATTGTGAACAGTTATTACATCGGACTGATGCTGAATAGCGAAAACGAGGAAGAGAAAAAAGCAGCTAATGGTATAACACTTATTTTTCCTAACCAGGACAACCGTGGAACGCACATTAACATCAGTGCGGCCGGCGTCACAAAACACGCCCCCAATAAGGACAACGCCGTAAAATTCCTTGAATTTCTGTCGGGGAAGACCGCTCAGGGTGTTTTTGCCGGCGCCAACTACGAATACCCGGTTAACCCCGAAGTGCCGTTCTCTCCGGTCCTGGAATCGTGGGGAACATTTAAAAAAGATACTGCCAGTGTGGCCAGGATCGGGCGCAGCAATGAAAAGGCAGTCCTGCTGATGGAAACAGCCGGGTGGAAGTAATTATAAACGATTGAATTGAGACAAAGTAAAGGCAGGTTGGAGAAAAGGCATATCTGGTGGAGCGGATGGGTGCTGGCCGCAATGGCGATCATGCTGTTCGTCGGTACTCCTATATTGACACTGCTGATGCACCTTGGTAAGGCTGCTTCAGGGCAATGGCAGCTGGTAGCGCCCAAAATAGTCGACAGTTACCTGAAAGATACGCTGATCCTGCTGGGGGGGGTAGGCTTCTTTACTTTCCTGCTGGGCACGGCAGCCGCATGGATGGTGTCTACCTACGAATTCCCGGGCAGACGATACCTGGAGTGGCTGCTGATTCTGCCAATGGCTTTTCCGTCTTACATGATGGCCTACAGCTATGTGGGCCTGCTGGAATATACCGGCCCTGTCCAGAGCTTTCTCCGAAACTCGCTGGACATTCAGATCTCCGGTCCGCTGGTCGATCTGATGAATCTTCCGGGTGCAATTTTCATTTTTTCGATTACGCTCTTTCCTTACGTTTATCTTTTTGCCAGAACGTCCTTTCTTTCCAGCTCAAAAGAAGTCCAGGAAGCTGCCGCCTTGCTGGGAAGCGGCCCCTGGCGTACATTTTTCAGGGTTGCGCTGCCCATGGCAAGACCCGCCATTGCCGGGGGAATTGCCCTGGCGTCGATGGAAGTACTGAACGACTACGGAACGGTCAAATACTTCGGTCTGAATACTTTCACAACCGGCATATTCCGGGCCTGGCTTACGCTTGGCGACCTGGACAGTGCCATTAAGCTGGCCTCCATTCTCACGCTTATTGTGATGCTCCTGCTGTGGGGCGAATATTACTCCCGCGGGAACAAAAGATGGAGCAGCAAAAGCGGGCGCGCCCATCCCGCCCTCAGACTGGCACAGAATGGGATTAAGAAATGGGGTTTGTTGCTGGGCTGTTCGCTCATTTTCGGTCTCTCATTCCTTTTCCCCTTCGCGCAGCTCGTTTACTGGGCCATAAAAACCGCGCATAAAGTAATAGATTCCTCTTTCTGGCAGATCGTCGGTAAAAGTTTTGTGTTGGCCTCCTCCTCCTCCATATTGGTGGTAGCGCTTGCGACCATTCTGCTCTACACCGTACGCGTTTCCGGCCTGTATGGCATGCGTTACGTTACCCGCATCGCCTCACTTGGCTATGCAATTCCCGGAGCGGTCATCGCCGTCGGTATCATGGCGCCGGTCATAGGCTTCGATAAATGGCTCCTGGGTATTCTCGGGCATGGCGGGCCATTGATCCTATCTTCGAGTGTTTTTATGCTGGTTTTCGCATATGCGGTGAGGTTCCTGGCGGTTGGATACAATGCCATCGATAGCGGGTTTCAAAAAATAGGCAAGGACGTTAATGACGCTTCCCGGACGCTCGGCTACAATACCTGGCAAACACTTCTCCGCGTCGATTTACCATTGATCCGGAAAAGTATTTCCGCGGGCTTGCTGCTTGTCTTTGTAGATGTAACAAAAGAGCTTCCGCTAACGTTAATTCTTCGTCCGTTCAATTTTCATACATTGGCTACGAAAGCATTTGATATGGCCACCAATGAGCAGATAGCAGAATCAGCCAACGCCTCACTCATCGTTATCCTGACCGGAATTCTGCCCATTGTTTTACTGAATAGAATTATCCGAAATGACGCCTGATATTCACCCTGTACTGGAATTGCTTCATGTTTCAAAAACCTATCCCGGTGGAAGCGTAAAGGCCGTCGACAACATTTCCCTCAGCGTCGAAAAAGGTGCCATCCTGGCGCTGGTAGGAGAAAGCGGATCCGGTAAAACTACCTTGCTGCGGACAATTGCCGGCCTTGAAGTCCCTGACGAAGGTTCCCTCATTCTTTCCGGGCAGGTCATTTCGGAAGGCCGCAAGGCAGTTCCGGTCCACAAAAGAAACATCGGTATGGTTTTCCAGGATTACGCGCTATTTCCGCACATGACCATTGCCGAAAATATAGGCTTCGGGTTAAAAGGAATGACCCAGGCAGAAAAGAAGCGCATTATCGAGGAGACGCTCGCCCTGACCAACCTGGAAGAAAACCCGGGCAAGTACCCGCACCAGCTATCGGGCGGCCAGCAGCAGCGGGTGGCACTGGCAAGGGCACTGGCTCCGAAACCGGAAATCCTCCTCCTGGACGAACCGTTCAGCAACCTGGACTCCATCCTTCACGACCGGGTACGGGAAGATCTGCGCAAAATCGTAAAGGCAACCGGCATTACCACCATCCTGGTGACACATCATACCCGCGACGCACTTAGTATGGCCGACCAGGTGGCTGTCATTCACAAAGGGCGTCTCCTCCAGATGGACGCTCCGAGAATGATCTACAACCACCCGGTCAGCGGTTATGTAGCCAATTTGTTCGGAAAATACAGCTGCATCAATTGTATCAGAACGGAAGGCGGAATGCAAACCCCTTTTGGGAAAATGCCTGCAGGAAACACCGAAATTTCTCCCCGGATGTCCCGCTTGTTCTGTCGTCCGGAGCACATTATTGTTTTGAAAAAAAACAGCCCTCAACCGGCCGAAGGCAGCGTGTTAACCGGAGTTGTGGAAGCCGCTACCTTTCTGGGCGATCATGTCCGTATTGAAGTAAAGCCGGAAAACGCTCAAAAAGCGCGGTTAATTCTGCACGCTGATACCTTCTACGAACCCGGAACAAACCTCCGGTTTATCATCCGACCTTACAAATTCGTGGACTTTGGAGACCCGGAAGCTGAATAACCTGTATTCTCTGGCTTTTTTCCGTTTTATTTTCGGGCTTTTGATGACCATTGCACTGGTCCGCTTCTTTGCAAAGGGCTGGATAGAAACTTTTTACCTCAAGCCGGATTTCTTTTTTTCCTACGACGGGCTGGAATGGATTACCCCGCTTGCGCCGCCCTTTATGTATGGATTGTATGCAGCCTTGCTGGTGCTTTCGGTCTGTATTATGGCGGGGCTTTTTTTTCGCATCAGCATCGTTTTATTCTTCCTGCTTTTCAGCTATACCGAGTTCTTCGACAAAAGTGTTTATCTTAATCACTACTACCTCATCAGCCTTCTCTCGTTCCTGATGAGCTTTCTCCCGATGAGCGCGGTAGCTTCGCTCGATGCTTTACGGCAAAAAAGCATATCGGTATGGAACAGCGGCCCGGCCGTATTTCTTTTGAAAATCCAGGTGGGGTCGGTTTATTTTTTCGGCGGTGTTGCAAAAATCGGCTATGACTGGCTGATTCTCGGGCAGCCATTGGGTATATGGCTTTCTTCAAACAGTCATTTACCCTTGATCGGGCAGTTTCTCAGCATGCCCGGGCTTGCCATAGCCATCAGCTGGCTTGCGATGATATTCGACTTGTCGGCCCCTTTTCTCCTTTATTTCCGACGTACCCGTCCGTGGATATACCCCGTCCTACTCATTTTCCACATTTTCACCGCCATACTCTTCCCTATCGGCATGTTCCCCTGGTTCATGTCGGCTTTCGCACTGGTATTCTTTTCCTCGGAATGGCACCGGAAGGTCATGACACGCCTCTTTCGGGGCCACCGGTTCAACAGCTCCGGTTTTCGTTTTAAGACCGGGTTTCAACCCTCATTTTTTATTTTGATTCCCTTCTTTTTGGCACAGTTGTTAATGCCTTTCCGGGCATGGCTGTACCCCGGTAATCCTTTGTGGCATGAACAGGGTTTCCGGTTCTCATGGCGCATCATGCTGATGGAGAAAAACGGATCACTGGAATACCAGGTAAAAGTGAAAGAAAGCGGGCGGCAGTTTGTAGCAAAACCATCAGACTTCCTTACACGCCGCCAGGTAGTCCAGGCCAGTTTCCAGCCCGATATGGTGCTTCAATTCGCACACTTCCTTCACGACTATTACCTTAAAACGGGCATCGGCGACACAGAAATCCGGGCAATTTGTTACGTGAGCCTGAATGGCAAAAGCAGCCGGCTCCTGGTCGACCCGACGGTCGATCTGGCCACCCAAAAAAGGGGTTGGAAAAATAAGGAATGGATTTTGAGCAGTGAGTTTTGAGGGGTGAGCAGTGAGCAGCGAGTCTTGAGGTATGAGCACATCCTCACACCTCAAGGCTCACTGCTCATACCTAAACCGCTACCTCGTCGAGGTTCTTTCCGGCCAGGCGGTCTTCCTCCATGACCTTGCTGGCATTTTCGGCAGCTTTCTGGTGCTTCCAATTGTGCCATGTCTTGCCCAGCGCCCAGGTCATTCCGTGATCAACAAAGGTATGACGGACGAGGTTGAAAGCCCCCCGCATGAAAGTAAGCGGTGAGTCGTTGGCACGCAGCGCAAGACTGAAACCTCCGTCTATGTAACGGATATAATGCCACCACAGTGAAGGGATGAAAATCGTTTCCCCGTGGTTGAGAATAGTATGATATCCCTGCAACCCTTTCATAGCCGGGTATTTTTCATAATCCGGGTTGATCGGATCAACCTTGCTCATCACCGTGAACGGCAGCTGATATAACCGCGGCCCCTGATCAGGTGCATACAGGATCACCTCTTTTCGGGTCTGGAACTGCGTAAGAAATACGTTCGAGCAGTCCATGTCGTAATGGAGCCCGGTGATAGACCCCTCACCGCCGAAAAATACGTATTTGTAACCTTTCAGGAAGCCGTCCATGATGGTCGGAAACCGGATGTCATTAGCCAGCTCGGGCGCTTTCTTGAAGATATCGAATAGAAACATCCTGAGATCCACCGGTCCTTGCTCGATCAGGGTCAGGTATTCTCCAAACGACATCACCTTCGCCGGCTTGAAATATTTGTCAGGATCGTGAATGTGTTTGTCGTAAAGCGGTACTTCTATCGATCCGTGTGTTTCGCGGAGCCAGTCAAATGTCCATTTTTGTACCGCCGGCCAGTCTTTAACGAGGTCTGTAAAAACGACTGGACGTTTCGGTTTGAGGTACTCCTCAATGAATTCTTTTCGGGTTAGTCCACTTCGCTTTTCTATTGGAGTTAACTTCATGACAAAATTGGATTAGTCCTTGATATGAACTTCGGCTTTTAACGCAATCCGTTCCTATTTATGCTTTGGTTTTCTTGGAATGATGCTATTTCTGTCGAAACGCAATTTAAACAGGCAAAGGTTCAAAGTATTGTTGAAAAATGCTAGTGCTTACCCGCTCTGACCGCAAAAAAATTAACCGGTTGTGCTTACTCCGCCGGCCCCAAAATCTCTCTTTCTACAGGCGGCCATATTAAAATGATACACTACCAAAATTACTCAGCCGGTCGGAGAATACAGTGAATACCGCGGGGTACCCCGGCGCAATTCTACCGATCCTGTCTTCGAGACCGAGCACTTTGGCCGGCCGGAGCGTACACATGGCCACTGCTTCCGCCAGCGGGATTTTCACTTCCAATACGGCATTTACCAATACTTCCGGCAACGATACGGCGCCTCCCGACAGGTTACCCTCGGTATTCACGTACCGGTCGTCAATCAGGCTTGCATCGAATTCCTCCCACTGAAATGTTTTCTTTTTCTTGCCCAGGAAAAGGGCGTCAGAAATGAGAAACAGCTTTTCCCCTTTTTGTTTATAGGCTACGCGCGCAGCCGCGAAGTCGCAGTGTATGCCATCCAGGATGATAGGCGCGTATACATCAGGGAAATCGAAAACCGCCCCGACAAGCCCGGGCTCCCGGTGACCAAAAGCCGACATGGCGTTGTAAAGATGGGTACAAAGGCCAACGCCGTTTTCAAAGGCATAGGCCGCCTCCCGGTAGGTTGCATTCGAATGCCCCGCTGAAACTACAATCCCGGCCCGCTGCAGCCGGATCAGTTGTTCGGCAGAAAAGTATTCGGGCGCTACGGTAATTATTTTTAATACTCCCCGGCCCTTTTCTATAAGCTCCAGCAACAAATTGTCCGTTGGCTTTTGAATGAAACGCTCGAGGTGAGCGCCACGTTTCTTCGGATTCAGAAACGGACCTTCCAAATGCATGCCGAGCACGCCGGCCTCCGGAAATTCCTCCATAAATGCCCGTGTCGCATCTATTGCCCCCAGGATATTTTCCCAGGGCGAAGTAATACACGTGGGTAAAAGAAAGGGCGTACCTGTCAGCCGGCTTGCCGATGCCATGTCGATCAGCGCTTCCCGCGTCGGGCTTTGGGTAAAATGCAGGGTTTCACCGCCATTGATGTGCACGTCGATAAAGCCTGGCGCCAGGCAGTCGTATACCACTGTTTCAGCCGGCGGTTCCTGGTCAGGTGCCAGGGTACTTAGTTCTTTTATTTGACGGTTTTCAATTTTCAACAGGCAATTCCCTAACTCCTGCCCGTCGGTATACACCTTTCTACCCAGTATGTACGCCATTAGTAGCGAAGTTTCTTTAGTATTTCTTCCGATCTTTCATCTATTTCAGAGGCGTTGCCCGTCACCAGTATCCCTTTTACACCCGACTTGGAAGCAATGCCGTAAACGGTCGCTTCGTCACCGGGATCGCTCATCCCTTCATAGCGGTAAACTTCATGTACCTCGAACTCTTCATGTGTAAACCTGCCAATGCCGCAAACCAGGCAATTGGCCTCCAGGTTAAAGTCATCCGTATATCCTTTTTCACGAAGTTCATTAATCGCATCAACCACTGTCTCGTAGTGATATTCATTACTTCTTGCTCCCATAACTGATAACGATTTAAAATTACGTCTGAAACTGTTTCAAAAAAATGACGCTTGTCAGCATCGGCCTGCTTCCCGTCAGGGGTTCCACTTTTTCACAATGAGCGTTGAGTTGGTTCCTCCGAAACCGAAAGAGTTAGATAAAAAAACGTTTATTTCGGCATTTTTTGTCTGGGCAACCACCTGAATCTTTGCCGTATCTTCATCCGGGCTCTCAAAATTGATATTGGGCGCCACAAAGCCTCCCTCCATCATCAGCATGGAGTAGACGATTTCACTGGCACCGGCCATCCAGCATTCATGCCCGGTCATTGATTTGGTAGAGCTGACCGGGACGCGGTCCCCGAAAATTTCGTAAATCGCCCTTGCTTCCGATGCATCGCCTACCGGCGTGGAGGTTGCGTGAGCGTTGATATAGTCAATTTCATCCGCATTCATCCCGGCCTGTTTCAGCGCCATCTGCAAAGACCGCAGCTGCCCGTCAATATCCGGGTTGGAGATATGATCACCGTTGGAAGAAAAACCGTAACCGACCAATTCCCCCAGGATGGGTGCATTGCGCCGCTTTGCCGACTCATATGACTCCAGTATTACGGTTGCGGCACCTCCGCCGGGCACCAGGCCGTCGCGGCTCCGGTCAAAAGGACGCGATGCAGCTACCGGCTCGGACTCCCGCAGGGAAAACGTTCCCAGCCCATCGAAACTAGCCATTGCATAAGGATTGATTTCCTGGGCTCCGCCGCAAATAATCCGGTCCTGCAGCCCCTGCCTGATCATCAGGTAAGCCATGCCGATTGCGTGTGAACCGGAAGCACAGGCGGCACTGAGTGTAAAATTAATCCCCTTCAACCTGAATATGGTCGCCAGGTTCATATTTACCGTGCTGTTCATATTCTGGAAAATTGCCCCGCTGCCGATCAGGGTGGTATCCCGCTTCTCTTTGGTTTTGTCAATTGCCTCCACCACCGATGCGGCCGTACTGTCGTTCCCGAAAATAATCCCGGTTTCATTCTGCTCCAGGAAATCGGGATCAAGGCCGGAGAGTTCCATCGCCTCGATTGTCGACATGTAAGCGTACATGGCGGGCTGGTGCATACCGATTCGCTGCCGTCTCGACAGCCTGGCTTTCAAATCAGGCTCGGGCACATAGCCGGTCAGGCCCGACCTGAAGCCGAACTCTTTCCTGGACTGATCCAGTACAATGCCGCTTTTTCCCTCAAACAAGGACTTTTTAACCGATTCGAGGTCCTGTCCGAGGCATGAATAAATTCCTATCCCTGTAATTACTACTCTGTGGTTCATGTCTGCGTTTTCAGCAAAATCTATCCAATGTCCAACTCCCGTCGCCTTTTTTTTTAGTGCGCTTCGAGCCAGTTGCCGCCCACCCCGATCCCGGTTGCCATCTTAACAGATAACGGCACGGCGGTCCTCATAAGTTCGTCAACCCTTTCAGAAAGGTAACCTATTTCATCCCGGTGCGCATCAAAGACCAATTCGTCATGCACCTGAAGGATCATACGTGATTTTAGGTTTTCCTGCTTTATAAAATTATGGATATTGATCATGGCTACCTTGATCATGTCTGCTGCCGACCCCTGGATGGGTGCGTTGATCGCATTTCGTTCGGCAAATCCGCGGTTGGTCTGGTTGCGGGAATTGATGTCGGGCAAATAACGCCTTCTTCCCAGCATCGTTTCGACGTAAAGGTCCTCCCGCGCCTGGTTCACGACCCGGTCCATATAAGCTTTGACCGACGGGAATTGCTCAAAATAAGAGGTAATGATTTCCGCGGCTTCAGTTCTGGAGATTCCCAGCCGTTGGCCCAGCCCGAACGCCGATATCCCGTAAATAATACCAAAATTGACCATTTTCGCTTTTCTCCGCATATCTGAAGTAACGGACTCCAGCGGAACCTTAAACACCTTTGCCGCCGTGCTGGCGTGGATATCCAGGTTTTGGTTAAAAGCTTCCATCATGGTAGCATCTTCTGAGAAAGCCGCCATAATACGCAATTCAATCTGCGAGTAGTCGGCTGAAAGAATCCGGTACTCTTCATTTCTCGGCACGAACGCCCGCCTGATCTCCCGGCCGCGGGGTGTGCGGATAGGAATGTTCTGCAAATTGGGGTTGTTGCTGCTCAACCGGCCGGTCGCTGCCACTGCCTGGTTGTAGGAAGTATGAATATGACCGGTACGGGGGCTGATCATAGCGGGAAGCGCATCCACATAGGTTGACTTTAACTTCTGCAGCTCCCTGTAATCCAGTATCTTCCTGGCAATCTCATGCTCATTTTCAAGCCCTGAAAGCACCTCTTCTCCGGTGGCATATTGCCCCGTTTTGGTCTTTTTGGGGTTCTTGATCAATTGCATGCGCTCAAAAAGCACCTCCCCCAACTGTTTCGGGGAATTCAGGTTAAACGGTCCGCCTGACAGCCCGAAAATCTGGCCTTCAATCACACGGATATCACTTTCAAGCTCAAGGGACATTTCCTGCAGCGCTTTCAGGTCTACCCGGACTCCCTCGGCCTCCATGTCAGCCAAAACACGCACGAGCGGCATCTCAACATTTTCCAGCAGCCCTTTCGCACCCACCCGTATCACTTCCGGCATCAGCTTTTGATGGAGCTGCAGCGTCACGTCAGCATCTTCCGCCGCGTATTCGGCGATAGCGCTAACTTCCACATCTCTCATATTTCCCTGTCCGGCACCCTTTTTCCCGATCAGGTTTTCAATTGAAACCGGTGTGTAGCGCAGAAAATCCTCGGACAGAATGTCCATATTATGTCGTTTGTCCGGCTCTATGAGATAATGAGCCAACATGGTATCCGACAGTTTCCCCGCTACCGTCACCCCGTAGGAAGCCAGCACCTGCATATCATATTTAATATTCTGGGCAATCTTTTCAATAGCCGGGTTTTCAAAAAACACCCGGAATACCTCCACAATTGCCTGGGCTTCCGCGCGATCTGCAGGGACCGGTATATAGAAGGCTTCTCCCGGCAGATAGGCAAACGAAAGCCCGACCAGTTCGGCTTCCAGCGCGTTGGTATCCGTTGTTTCGGTATCGAAGCAAACCCGGTCCTGAAGCAGCAGGTAGCCAACCAGGCTTTCGCGCAGCTCCGGGGTATCCACAATGTGGTAATAATGGCGCGTGTTCGTAATATTTCTCAACGGCGACACCTGCTCACCGACCTCCACAACTACCTCCACCTCCGCCGTTACCTGGCCGGCGCCGGAGAACAGGTCAAGCTGGCCATTTTTTGGCTTTGCCGGAACAGGTTTCGCCTGGTATTCTTCAGCGAGCGGGTCGTCGCCGAGCACACGCTTGCGGAGCGTTCTGAATTCAAGCTCATCGAACAGCAGGCTCACCTCCTCCCGGTTAACCGGGGTAATTTCAAGACCTTCCGGGTCAAACTCTATCGGTACGTCGATATCTATCGTCGCCAATTGTTTGGACAGCGTGGCGAGATGCCCGTTTTCAACAATCTTTTCACCAAGCTTTCCCTTGATTTCGGAAGCATGTTCAAGCAATCCCTCCACGCTCCCGTACTGGGCAATCAGCTTTTGCGCCGTCTTTTCTCCCACACCCGGAATGCCCGGGATGTTATCAACGGCATCGCCCATAAGCCCCAGCATGTCTACCACCTGGTCGATCCTTTCAATCTGCCACCTTTCCAATACTTCGTTCACACCGAGCACTTCAGCGCCCTTGCCCAGGAAAGCGGGCTTATATATATAGAGCGATGGCTCGACCAGCTGTCCGAAGTCCTTATCAGGCGTCATCATGAACACTTCAAACCCTTCGCGGCGCGCCTTTTTGGCTATGGTTCCAATGACATCGTCCGCTTCATACCCGTCCAATGTCAGGCAGGGGATATTCATGGCACGCAGAAGCTTAATGACGTAGGGAATGGCGAAGGTAATATCTTCGGGCTGGGCTTCACGCTGCGCCTTATAAGCTTCAAACTGTATATGCCTGAAAGTCGGGGCAGCGGTATCGAATGCAACGCCGAGGTGCGTGGGCTTTTCTTTTTGCAGCACTTCGAGAAGCGTATTCGTAAAGCCGAATACCGCACTTGTATTCTGCCCCTTTGATGTAATCCGGGGAGCTTTGATAAATGCAAAATGAGCGCGGTAAATCAGCGCCATTGCATCTAAAAGAAAAAGTTTTTTATCGGCCATTCCGGGCGGGTTAATTGGTTTCTGATCGGTTTTTTGCGAACATAAGAAGGCGGTCGGATACCGCCATCCTCACCTCAAAGATGAAACATTTTTTGCTAAAGTCTTCAGGAATTAGGAAATTTACAACAGCAAAAAAAGGCCTCTCCTTAAGCAATCCAAAAGGTGTTTTTATTATCTTAATCATACGCTACATGAACATTGTGTACAAGCTTTTATTAAGCGCAGCCCTTTTCGTCTCAATTGTTTCACTTTCAGGTTGCGAAGGCCCTGAGGGACCTGCCGGCAAAGATGGTACCGGTGTGCCGGGACCAAAAGGTGATCCGGGTGCTCCGGGGACCGCAAACGTTATTTATTCTGATTGGAAATCAGTAACCACCAATATGTGGACCCGCTCGTCGGGTGCAGGCCTGGTGCGCTTTTTTCATGACTTCGCCGCACCACCCCTCGATCAGACTGTGCTGGACAAAGGCATGGTATTGGTGTATGTTAAGTTGACGCAGGACGATAACCAGATCCGTCCGCTTCCTTTTACCGTAGCCAGTAACCTGACACAGGTCCGGCTGGAGTATGCATTGCTTGACAAAAAAGTAAGGCTTTGGTGTACCAACCCCGACCAGGGCAGCGCCCTAACCCCACCGGACGGACAGTACCGTTACATTATCGTACCCGGCGGGCAAGCCGGCAGGTTATCCGGCAGGCAATTGTCTTATGAAGAGGCAGTTGAATTGTTCGGTTTGCGGGATTAATCCGTCATTCCGGGTCAAACCAGGTAAACCGGGAAGTCCCTCGTCAGCAGCCGGAGAGGGGTCGACCAGAGGGTCATTCTGAGAAAGAAGTTTTTTTTCGAAAACACCTTGTAGCGGAGATGACAAATAGATGTTGTCAATGGAAGTCAATGGTTGCCGGAGGCTACCGCCCGGACGGTCATCCTGAAGCGGAGCGCAGCGGAGTCGAAGGATCTCCTGTTGCAAGAAAAAAGCCCTCTGAAAGGGATTGGGTACGGGGATAGGGAGATCCCTCCGCTGCGGTCGGGATGACCATCCGGTTGGTGCGGCGCCAAACCTGTTGTTGTCAATGGTAGCGCATCTGCCGGATGGTCATCCTGAGCGCAACGCAGTGGAGCCGAAGGATCTCCTGTTGCTATAAAAAAGTCCTCTGAAAGGGATTGGGTACGGGGATAGGGAGATCCCTCCGCTGCGGTCGGGATGACCCTCCGGTTGGTGCGGCGCCATCCATCGTGTTGTCAATGGTAGCGCATCTGCCGGATGGTCATCCTGAATGGAACGCAGTGGAACTGAAGGATCTCCTGTTGCTATAAAAAAGTCTTCTGAAATGGATTAGGTGCAGGGACCGGGAGATCCCTCCACTGCGGTCGGGATGACCCTCCGGTTGGAGCGGCGCCAAACCTGTTGTTGTCAATGGTAGCGCATCTGCCGGACGGTCATCCTGAAGCGGAGCGCAGCGGAACTGAAGGATCTCCTGTTGCTATAAAAAAGCCCTCTGAAAAGGATTGGGTACAGGGACCGGGAGATCCCTCCGCTGCGGTCGGGATGACCGTCCGGTTGGTGCGGCTCCAAACCTGTTGTTGTCAATGGTAGCGCAACGCAGTGGAGCCGAAGGATCTCCTGTTGCAAGAAAAAAGCTCTCTGAAAGGGATTGTGTACGGGGATAGGGAGATCCCTCCGCTGCGGTGGGATGACGGGAGAGAGCCGCACGCTTCAACCCGAATGACAATTCCAGTCTCCCTTCCACTTTTATTTACGTTCCCGATACGTCCTTCCGCTCCGGCAAATCGAAAAAAGAATCGTGAAAATTCACGAGATACAGTTCCTTCGTCGCCCGGGTGACAGCCGTGTACACCCAGCGGAGAAAATCGATTCCTGCCTGGTTTTCCGGCAAATACCCCTGGTCGACGAATACGGAGCTCCACTGGCCACCCTGCGCCTTGTGGCAGGTAAGCGCATACGCAAATTTTACTTGCAGCGCATTCAGATAAGGATCGTTTCGAATCGCTTCCATCCGCTCTTTCCTTGAAGCAATATCGGCATAATCCGCCAAAACACTTTCATAGAGCTTTTTATTATCGGCTGCGGATAATGAAGGGGTCGGCGTGTACAGCGTATCCAATAAAATTTTTGTCTCAAACGACGGTATCTGATCGTAATCGGTAAGTCTGAGGGTCACATTGGCAAACCTGAAGCCATGCATCTCTTCCATTCTTCTCACCTTCAGAAGCTCTACAAAATCTCCGTTGGCCAGGAAACCGGCATCTGTATCGTCCCCGAGCACCCTGTAATTGTTCCTTACGATCATCAGCCTTTCCCCTGCATCCAGCTCATCTTCGGCAAAATGAATCACCCGGCGAATGTACTGGTTGTATAGTACCGCGTCTTTGTTGGATCGCGTCAGGATAATTGTGTCTTCCTCTCCGAACTTGTCATAAGCATACCGGAGGCCGTCCTCAAGGCGCCCGGAAGTCATCCGGTAAACATCGCGAAAGGGCCGGGTTGAGAGCCTGATTTCAGGTGTTTCTAAGTTAAGCCCGCTTCTCAGTGCGGTTGCGTTCCACAAAATACCTGAACCTTCCGTCTGGCGCATTACATCCACCAACTCCTCCGAAAGTCCTTTTACCCCGAAGTTTTTTTCGAGCGAAACCAGGTCCAGCGCCGGGCTGACCAATGTCCCGACCGGGGGAAGCTGTGCGGTATCCCCGACAAAAATAATTTTATTGCCGCTCCCTTCCCGCACATAGGCCAGAAGATCGGAGAGCAAACCCCTGGATCCGAAAACAGCCTCGTCGCTGATCATGGAGGCCTCATCCACGATAAACAAAGTATCCTTGTGGTAATTCGCCTGCCTGACGAACGAAAAACTTTCCGTTCCATTTTCCTGTGGCCGGTAGATCTTCCGATGAATCGTAAATGATTTCCGACCGGAATAAGCGCTCATCACTTTCGCGGCCCGGCCGGTAGGCGCCAGTAAAACGGTCTGGTAACCAAACTGTTTCACCACCTTGACCAGGACGCTTACCAGAGTGGTCTTCCCGGTTCCGGCATAGCCCTTCAGCACAAAACAGTCGTATCCTGCCCTCCCGTCAGACGCGCGGTCCAGGAAAACATTCATTTTTTGAAAGAAACGTTCCTGGCTCTGCGTCGGCGTAAAGGGGAAAGAAGCGGCCAGAACCCGGGAAGCATCGTTACGCTCAATCATGATGGGCTGTGTTGGGTGGGAATTGGAGATCGGAAGTGGGAAATCGGAAAACGGAAATCGGAAAACGGAGATCGGAAAACGGGAATGGGAATGGGAAGTTGGAGTCTGCGCTGCTTTTAACCCTGCTGCGGGCTGATTTCCGATTTCTGACTTCCGATTTCCCTCCTCATAGCTATTTCATATTATTTTATTTATATTGTACCGGATATTCCTAATAAAGGGCCGCTGCATCAGCACCGTGCCGCGCGCCGGGCAGGCCTGTTTTTCCCACTTAGGCGAGCCGGCGGACAAAATTACTTTTTGAATTCAATAACCCCAACTAACACGTAAATATGAAAGTCAGACAAATTCTCAACAGCAAAGCCCAAAATTACTTGTGGCATGTCACCCCTGGTCATACCGTTTTGGAGGCCCTGCAACTGATGGAGGAGAAAAATATAGGGGCCGTTCTGGTTTTGGAAAATGAGGAACTGACCGGCATATTTTCAGAGCGGGATTACGCCAGGAAAGGTATCCTGAAAGGAAGGGCCTCGAAAGATACGCTCATACGGGATGTGATGACTTCTCCGGTAATCACGGTAGACGTAGAACAAAAAGTGGAGGATTGTATGCAGATTATGTCCGAAAAACATATCCGGCACCTGCCGGTGAATGAAAACGGGCAATTGTTCGGTATTATCTCGATCAACGATATCGTAACCGCCATTATCAACGAACAAAAAAACCGGATTCAGTCGCTTGAAAGCTATATCGCAGGTGGATATTAGCCTTTTTTAGCACGTTCACGTCACCGATTTATCTTCCCGTTCCCGCATTGTCGCTATATTTGGCCCGAAAACGTCAGGCAGCGATATGACAGAAACCGTGAATGCAGTCTTTGGCAACCGGCTCCGGGTCAGGGCCAGCGGGCTATGCATTCAGGGTAATTCCGTTTTGCTGGTGGCTCACCGCGGACTGGTGGAAGGCGCGCTTTACTGGGCGCCACCAGGAGGCGGCGTAGAGTTTGGCGAATCGGTCCGGTCAGCAGTAAAACGCGAAATACTAGAGGAAACCGGGCTTACAGTTGAGGTCAGGGAATTTATGTTCCTGCGGGAATTTCTCCGGCATCCGCTGCATGCAATAGAATTGTATTTCAAGACCCGGATTATTACACCGTTTTCATTCAGCCCCGGCAGTGACCCCGAACTTTGCGCAGACGATCAACTGATTGCCGCACTCAGGCTAATGACACTGCAGGAAATAAAGAGCCTTGAAAAGGGAACGTATGACCCCATTTTCGACGAAATTGATTCGCTGGAATCGCTATATGACGGATTACAATGGACGGGCATTCAAAAACGATTGATTTGAGCAACACCAATTTGAAGAGCGGGACGAAGTGGGTACGAACGGCCCTGGTTTCCAGGGGCGGGCTTACACAGGCACTGGCCTATCACAGCTACCTGCACATTGAAATCAGCGAGTTCAGGCTTCGCTTTTTTGTAGCACAGGCAGGAGAGTGCGTGTGGCTGGAAGACTATGCGTCGGACATGTTCCTGACACCGCACCAGGTGCTCGAAAACCTGAAGCTCCTGGTCTTTGACCACCCCGTACTGGCGCTCACAGGTTGGAAAGCCATCCATATTACCGTCAGTACCGACGGTTTTACGCTCATTCCCGATTCTCTTTTCAGGAAAGAATACGCCGCACGCTATCTGCAGCTCACGCAGGGACACCCGGTTCTGGCCACTAACAAGGCTTTACACGAGCACCTGCCCGCTTTGGGCATGTACAGTGTGTTCCAGATGCCGGCTGAATGGTGGAATTTTTTCCAGGATCATTTTGCGCTCCAGCCGCTTTTCTTTTCACATATCTGTACGCCCTTGTTGCTCGGCGCATTGCGAAAAACCGACGCTTCGAAAGATACGCAGGTGTTCCTCCAATTCCAGGAAGGCTTTTTTATTGCGCTCGTACTGGAAAAAAAGAAACTCCAGTTCTGCAATCGCTTCCGTTTTCATAACCCGGAAGAGGCTACTTTTTTTGTTCTTTCATTTCTGAATGAACTCAACTACCTCCCTGAAGGCGTTGAGCTGTGCCTTTCGGGGGAAACCACCCCCTTTTCAGGCGTTTTTGGTGAACTGGCGCGGTTCCTGCCCCATATTTTTTTCGCTAAAAAACCCAGGCAACTGGCCTATCCCGACGAGTTTGAAGACCTCGCTGACCACCGTTATTTTGCACTTCTAAATTGTTATGAGTTGTCAGGTCTGAGAGGCGAGGGTTGAACCTCTATCCCCTGCCCTCATCGCTCACCACTCAAACCTTACCCCTATGAAAAACATCGCTTTGTTTCCGGGTTCTTTTGACCCTTTCACCAAAGGGCATCATGATATTGTTGCGCGGGGATTGACGCTCTTCGATGAAATTATTATCGGTATCGGTACCAATATTAACAAGAAACGGTTTTTCCCTGTAAAAGTGATGGAAAAGCTGATCAAGGAAAGCTTTGAGGAAAATGACCAGGTGCGTGTGATCTCCTACGACGGGCTTACCGCCCAGGTTGCCAGGGAGCTCGGTGCCCGCTATATCCTGCGGGGACTGCGCAATACGACCGACTTTGAATACGAAAACGCTATTTCCCAGGTAAACCGGTATGTTTACGAGGAAATCGAAACTATATTTCTGATTACTTCGCCGCACCTTGCCCCGATCAGCTCCAGCATTGTGCGTGACCTTTACAGATACGGACAAAACGTCGACGAATTTCTACCTTACCGGCTGCCGGCCGAACTGGCCACCTCCTAGCGGAGCTTTTCCGCCTCCAGCGGTTCGCTGTCAAAGCACTCGAAAACGTAGCGGATTGAGCTGTAAGAGTTCACCAGATAGGATTTAACCCGGTTCAAAGGCACCCATTCCAGCTTTTCGATCTCTTCTTCTACCTGCGGTTTCATTTCCCTGTCGGAAATACAACGCAACAGGAACCATTTTGTCCGTTTCAATACCACCTCGTTGTTGTAAGTATAGGTATGCCAGGTGGTACAAATCTTATTTACAAGTTTACCTGAAACGCCGGTTTCCTCAAAGATCTCACGCACTGCAGCTTTCTTCGACTGCTCATCCTTGTCAAGCTTCCCTTTTGGCAAGTCCCACTTTTTCTTCCGGTATATCAGCAGACAGCGATCATTCTGCACAACTATCCCCCCGGCCGCTTTAATTACCTTGAACTCACTCTTGACACTCTCTATTACTGCTTTTTTGTCATTCACCACCAGCTTCACAGAAAGCAGGTCGGCCGGCGGGTTTTCCCGGAGCATGCGCACGATTTCAACGGCGAATTTGGCTGTAACGTTCAGGAACAGCACATGGCCGCCCGGCTCCAGGTTTTTCCTGTTGAGCAATCTGACATCGACAATGTGATCAAAATGCGCGTTGTCGTTTTCTTCCAGGTCCTTTTTGTCACAGATAGTGAGCGGACGGTCAGCGAAAAATATTACCATAGTCAAAATTTACCCAAAGGATAAAGCAAAAATAAGTAAAGACTTTTTAGCCCGCCTATTTAAAATTCATAAATTTGTTTCAGGTGTGGGGAGCAGTCCGGAATCAACCTCGACGCAGTCCGATTTCTGATTTCCGATTTCCGATTTCCGATTTCTGATTTCTGATTTCCGATTTCCATCCCCCCGCCTGCTAGCTATCTCATCAATAATATTCGGATTTCTTGGAATTCCTTATCATTTTGCTCCTGGTGCTTTTGAATGGCATTTTTTCTATGTCTGAAATCGCACTTGTTTCCGCAAGAAAATCACGGCTTGAATCACAGGCCAAAGCGGGAAGCAGCAGTGCAAGACAGGCGCTGGATCTCGCCAATTCCCCCAACACCTTTTTGTCGACGGTCCAGATAGGCATTACCCTCATCGGCCTTCTGACCGGTATGTACTCGGGCGATAAAATGACAACCATGCTCCAGTCCTTCCTGGAACAGTTCGAGCGGCTGAAGCCCTACGCCGTTACCTTGTCAACCGCCCTGGTTTTACTTGGAATTACCTTCTTTTCGCTGATATTGGGTGAGCTGGTCCCCAAAAGAATCGGAATGTCCAACGCCGAAGGCATATCAAAAATGGTAGCCGGGCCAATGGCCTTCCTCTCCAGGCTGACCAAGCCTTTTATTGTCCTGCTGAGTTGGTCGAGTGACTTGATTGTCAACCTGATCGGGTTAAAGCCATCCGGCAATACCGTTACCGAGGAAGAAGTAAAAAGCCTGATCGTTGAAGGGACTTCCGGCGGCGTGTTCGAAGAAATTGAAAAAGAAATTGTCCATAACGTTTTTCACCTGGGCGACCGGAAAATTGCTTCTCTGATGACCCCCAGGCAAGAGGTAGTCTGGCTGGATGTAAGCGTGCCGTTTGAAGAAACCAGGAGGACCATCATGGATACCAAATATTCGGTCTACCCGCTTTGCAAAGACTCCCTGGACAACGTCATCGGCCTGATTTATACGAAAGACCTGATTGATCAGCAGCTGGACCAGAAAAATTCGGAAGTTCTGAAACATTTTGTCAGGGAACCTGTTTACCTGCCCGAAAGCAACCGTGCCTATCAGGCCCTGGAAAAATTCAAGGAGAACAAAGTTCACTTCGGTATTATCGTTGATGAATACGGAAGCGTAATCGGCGTAGCGACCATTTATGACATTGTCTACGAACTGCTGGGCGACATATCGGAAGAAGAAGAAAGCGAAATCATTGAGCGAACCGACGGCAGTTACCTGATCGACGGACAGCTTCCTTTCGACGACTTCCTGACCCATTTCGATATTGCACTCAGCGAAACCGAAAAAAAAGAGCTGGTAGGTTTCAACACGCTCGGCGGTTTTATTCTTCACGTCCTGGAAGACATTCCGGAAACCGGGGAGAAAATAGAGTGGAAAGGCTTCCTGCTCGAAGTAGTGGATATGGACAGAAGCAGGATCGACAAAATACTGGTCTCGACCGGCGCTTCCGGCGACAGCGACTACTAAGTACACCCAACTTATTGGTTTTAAACCCGCTACGGACGACCTTCATTCCGGCAATAATATTTTCTTGGATTTCCGTCAGGATTGGAAGATTAAAAGTCCTATTTTTGATTTTGGAGGCTACGGCTGCGCCGGTTTATACGCACCTGAACCGGCGATAGCGGAGTTGAAATCAAACCACGTACTAACCCTGTACAAAATTGGACACCAGGCTTATTTCACAAAAAATAGCAGAGAAACTACTTGAAATAGAGGCAATCAAGCTAAGCCCTGACCAGCCCTTCCGCTGGAGCTCCGGATGGCAGTCTCCTATTTATTGTGATAACCGCGTAGCGCTTGCTTTCCCGGCTGTCCGCACGCTGATTAAAGCGGCTTTAGCGGAGCGGATAAAAGCGAGTTTCCCGAACGTGGAAGTCATAGCCGGTGTTGCAACCGCCGGTATCGCCCAGGGAGCTTTGGTGGCGGACCTTCTCGGCCTTCCCTTCGGTTACGTGCGCCCCGAGCCTAAAAAGCACGGCATGGGCAACCAGATAGAAGGTCCGGTTCCCGTAGGCAAAAATGTGGTAGTGCTCGAAGACCTCATCTCAACAGGCGGCAGCTCGCTGAAAGCGGTAAAAGCACTGACCGACAGCGGCGCCAATGTTGTAGGCGCAATCGCTATTTTTACTTACGGTTTTGAAGTTGCGGCATCCGCCTTTGACGCCGCCAACGTGCCGCTTGAAGTGCTTAGTCACTACCAGACGCTGATTGAAACTGCGCTTGAAAAAAGCTACATCTCCAAAAAACAGGTTGAATTACTGAACCAGTGGCGGTTGTCGCCGGAAACCTGGGGCCAATAACGACATGTTAGACGTATCGCATCCTTATTTTGACAATAGCTTAAGCTGGTTGTCCTACACCCATCGGCTGTTGCTGGAAGCCAGGGACGAGAACGTCCCGCTGGCTGAAAGGCTCCGGTCATTGGGGCGGTTTGCCAAGGAAAAAGACGATTTCGTCAACGAAAAAATTCCTCTGCTCAGTGCCATGTCGCTGGCCAGCAAAGACACACTCGAGAAACTGAACCTGTTCCCGGAAACACTGCTGGAACATATCAGAGAGACGTTAGCCAATCAATGTGACGAATTCAATTACGTCCTCAAACAGGAAATTCTCCCGGCACTGAGAGAAAACGGAGTTCACCTGTATTTTCAGCAGCCCCTACCCGCAATCCAGCAGGACTTTTTAAGAAGTTATTTTTTAAAGGAAGTATTCAGGTACATCCAGCCTCTCTTCCTGACCGGCAGGAAACCTTTCAAAAGCTTTTTTTCGGACCCGTCCCTGTTTCAACTGATCGTCAGGCTCAAGAAAGAGAATGCGATGGAAAACACCGGTACGGACTCCGACGAGTTTATGTTTGCTTCCGTAAACATTCCGCTTGAGCATACCACCAGGTTTGTTGAACTTCCCGAGCAGGGCGCGGGAAAACACATTGCCTTTCTGGAAGACGTTATCCGCTGCAACCTGGACCTGGTATTCGCGGGCTTCAAGGTGTACGAAAGCTTTTGCCTGCGTTTCGAAAGGCCTTCGGCCCCGGAACTGGACGACGAACTGATCCCTCTGTATGCCTCACGCGTGGCCAGGCAATTGGAAAAACAAAATTTCGTGGTACCGCAAATTGTATACTGCGAAAAAGGAATGCCCGACCAGATGAAGCACTTTCTGTCGGAAAGGTTTGACATTCCTATGGACGGCTGGATTGCCCCCGGCGATTACCTGCATTACAGTTCCTTCACGACTTTTCCGGCACTCGGAAAACGGCTGGAATACCCGCTCCAAAAGCAATTCTCACTGGTTGAGCCCACCACCAATATTTTCGAAGCTTTGCAGGGCGGAGACCAGTTGCTGCACCTCCCCTACCACTCGCACTGGCCGATCGTAAAATTTTTCAACGACGCTGCTATTGATCCGTTCGTAAAGGAAATTCACGTCTCACTATACAAGATCAGCGGCCAGTCATTTTTGGTAAACTCGCTGATCAGCGCGGCGCGAAACGGCAAAAAAGTACTGGCGTTCGTCGAGCTCAATCCCAAACTCAGTGACCTTGAAAGCCCCGTTTGGGCGAAAAAAATGAAGGATGCCGGGATCAAGGTGGTGTTCAGCACGCCTGGTCTGAAGGTTCATGCCAAAATCGCACTGATTAAAAGGAAGGTAAAAAAAGGCTGGGAGCGGTATGCTTACCTCGGTACAGGCGGGTTTTACCGGCTGACTGCCAACGAATCGGTAGATCACGTGCTACTGACCTCTCAAACTGAGATTTGCAACGAACTGGAACTATTGTTTGCCTACCTCGCCACCGGGCAGGAAGCAAAAAAATACAAGTATCTCCCCTTCAATACGCTCCATGTCAGCCAGTTCAATATGTACAGGCGGCTTATCGAAATGATTGACCGGGAAATCCAGCACAGCAAAATGGGGAAAAAAGCTGTCATCGTCATCAAAATCAACCAGCTACAGGACAAGCAGATTATCGATAAGCTCTATCACGCCGCACGCGTGGGCGTTTCCGTGACCCTGGTTGTCAACAACTGTCTCTGTCTCATCCCGGATCTCCCCACTATCAGCGAAAACATAACAGCGTTAAGAATTGTGGATCGTTACCACGAAAACTCCAGGATTTTCTACTTCCTTAACGACGGCCTGGAAGACATATTCCTTTCGTCGGGCGACTGGACACATCGTAATTTTCACCGCAGGATCGACGTTGCTTTCCCTGTTACCGGGGCAGCTTTCAAAAAACAGCTGAAGCAGGTAATAGGAAATTACATCAACGACAACCAGAAGGCGGTCAGGCTTGACGTTTACCAGAACAATGTTCCGGTAGTAGCAGGTAGTACAGAGCAAAAAATCAGGGCCCAGGAAGCCAATTACAAACTGGTTGAGCGACAGGAACTGAGGCCGGCATTCACCTCGCGATAAAAAAAAGCGGCCGGGACCTGTCGATTTCGCCGTTAACCTCGTTTTTAGGAATGGGAACGTCAGCGCGCAGAGAAAGGCACCGGATGCAATTGCGCAGCCAGATTGTAGAAACAGCATGCGCCATCGCTAAAAAGGAAGGCTGGCCCGCGGTTTCCGTGCGGAAAATCGCGGACGCGATCGAATACAGCGCCCCTATTCTTTACGAACATTTCGAGAACAAGGAATCGCTCCTGGAAGCGATAAGACGCGACGGATTCGCACAGTTGAATGCCGGCTTCCGCGACATCAAGGCACTGTATCGCAGCCCGGAAAAACAATTGACAGAAGTAGCATTGCTTACCTGGGAATTTGCCCGGAACCGGCCGGAAGTGTTCGAGGTAATGTTTAACCTTGGAGGGGCCTACAGTGCCTCAAAAGAAGTGTATGCAGCCGAAATGAGCCACGAAAACAACGTGGTCTGGGAAATGATCGCGGCCTTCAAGCCCAGGTTTGCCGAGTCAGTCAACAAAACGTACCAGGAATGGTGGGTTGTTACTTTCGGATTTATTATAATAAAAATGACCGTTGCCCTCAAAGAGAGCAACGGTTACAATGAAAATCTCTATATGGAGAACGTGCGCAGATACCTGCGCAGCGTTTTATAGATTATACAACTCCCTGCGCCAGCATGGCTTCCGCCACCCGGACAAAGCCGCCGATATTAGCTCCTTTTACATAGTCAAGCCGGCCGTCAGGACCGTGGCCATAACGCTTACAGATGGTATGGATGTTCTCCATGATCTTGTAAAGGCGCTGATCCACCTCCTCGCGCGTCCACGACAAACGCAATGAATTCTGTGACATTTCCAGACCGGATACCGCTACACCGCCGGCATTTGAAGCTTTCCCGGGGGCAAATAAAACATCGTGCGCTTTGAATACCTCAATCGCTTCCGGAGTAGTAGGCATATTAGCTCCCTCTGCCACACAGAAACAACCATTTTTAACCAAATTCCGGGCATCTTCTGCATCCAGCTCATTCTGGGTAGCATTGGCAAAGGCAATGTCACAAGGAACTTCCCAAGGCTTTTTACCTTCTACATACTCGCAACCGAAACGCTCCGCGTAAACTTTTATACGCTCCCGTTTTACGTTTTTCAACTCCAGGATATAAGCCAGGCGCTCTGCATCAATCCCGTTTGCGTCATAGATATAACCGGAAGAATCCGACACGGTCAACACCTTCGCTCCCAGCTCAATGCACTTCTCGACAGTATATTGGGCAACGTTCCCGGATCCGGAAATAACTACCCGCTTGCCTTTCATGGTATCGTGCCTTTCAGCCAGCATTCTGTCTACGAAGTACACTACGCCATAACCGGTCGCCTCAGGACGAATCAGGCTTCCGCCCCATTCAAAACCCTTGCCGGTCAATACACCGGTATATTCGTTTTTGAGTCTTTTATACTGACCGAACATGTAACCGATCTCCCTTGCCCCCACCCCAATGTCTCCGGCCGGGACGTCGGCATCGTGACTGATATGGCGCGACAGCTCGGTCATGAAGCTCTGACAGAACCGCATGACTTCTCCATCGCTTTTGCCTTTCGGGTCAAAGTTCGATCCGCCCTTACCCCCTCCCATCGGAAGCTGCGTCAGGCTGTTTTTGAATACCTGTTCGAATGCAAGAAATTTCAACGTTCCCAGGTTCACCGAAGGATGGAAACGCAACCCCCCTTTGTAGGGCCCGATCGCGCTGCTCATCTGCACCCTGTACCCGCGGTTCACCTGGATTTCTCCCTTATCGTCAACCCAGGGCACACGGAAAATCACAATACGCTCCGGCTCTACAAGACGCTGAAGCAGGTTGGCGTTCCTGTATCGCGGATTAGTCTCCGTAAAAGGTATGATGGTCTCGGCAACTTCTCTTACCGCTTGGTGAAACTCTAATTCTCCCGGGTTGTCCAGTTCAACCCGACTCATAAATGCTTCTACAGAATTCAAGGGACGCTAGATTAAGAATAACAAGATATTGGAAATACTGATCAGTATTTCAGTTCGCAAAAACCGAAACTGACCCACGAAATAAATGCCAAAAGAGGGATTAAACAAATTTTCGATTGAATTCTTGGGTCATTACAAAACATAGTTAGTTTAATTATATTAAATTGTTTCAGCCGAAAGTTGCATGCCAAAACACAACTATTTCCTAAGGGATAAATCCAATTTCTATTTTCCCGATGGATGGGTTATACGGCACAATAATAAACGCTCCGGGACTTTTTCATACTTGAAATTTGGCTAACGGCAGCAAGCCCCATAGAAAACACCGTTACAGGCAATGGTATCAGGAAAGATTCGGCAAATTTCGCTTTCCCCGGTGCCGGAACCTCACAAAACAGGGTTTAACATTAATTAAGAGCATGCGAACCTTGCCTTTGTCCTTATTTTACTAATTTTGGCTGTGCTTCTGAATGACAGTACCACAAAAAATCATAACAGTCAACCGTTTTTCATGAACCGATTTAGTCGTTACAACAATCTCACGGGCTGGGTAATCTTCGGGATTGCGTTGGTCACCTACCTGTTAACCGTTGAAAGAACCGCCAGTTTTTGGGATTGTGGCGAATTCATAGCCTGCGCATTCAAATTGCAGGTTCCGCACCCGCCGGGAGCCCCGTTTTTCCTGCTCCTCGGACGACTTTTCTCCATGTTCTCTTTCGGTGACCTAGAAAAAGCAGCCTATTGGGTCAACCTGTTGTCAGTCACCGGCAGCGCCTTTACCATCCTGTTCCTGTTCTGGACCATTACCATGCTGGCCCGGAAAATCCTGAACAAAACCGATGAAGCACTTACCATGGCCGATACCTACCTGGTTCTGGGTGCCGGTGTTGTCGGCGCGCTTGCCTATACCTGGTCCGACTCTTTCTGGTTTTCTGCTGTGGAAGCTGAAGTTTACGGCCTTTCTTCGTTTTTTACGGCTATTGTTATCTGGGCCGCCTTCAAATGGGAGCGGATCGATGACAGCGCAGCAGCCAATCGCTGGCTGCTTTTTATTGCCTACCTGGTAGGTTTGTCAATAGGTGTCCACTTGCTGAACCTGGTCACAATCCCGGCACTTGCCCTGATCTATTATTTCAAGAAATACGAGAAACGTTCTTTCTGGGGAATCGCCGTTTCGTTTGTGATCGGGCTGCTGATACTCGGAATTATCAACTCGGCAATTATCCCCGGGCTTCCCACATTGGCCGGACAAATGGAGCTTTTCTTTGTGAACTCAATGGGACTGCCATATGCATCGGGCATCGCGTTTTTCATCGTGCTGTTCCTGGGTGCATTGGTCTGGGGGATCCGTTACAGTGAAAAAAAGTCGAAGGAAATCCTGAATGTGTCGCTGCTTTCCCTGGTTTTTGTGCTTGTGGGCTACATGTCGTACATTCTGGTATTGGTAAGAGCGGAATTCAACCCTCCTATCAATGAAAATAACCCGAACGACGTGCTCAGCTTCGTATCTTACCTCAAACGCGAGCAATACGGCAGCAGGCCGCTGTTGTTCGGCCCGACCTACGTTGACCGGCCGGTAAGCCAGAAACGCGGCGCCCCGATGTACATAAAAGAAAACGGCAAGTACAAGATTTACGATTATAAGCCTGAGTACGAATATCCCTCCGGTTCTTCTGTTTTACTACCGCGGATGTACAGCACGCAACCCAGGCACGTGCAACTGTACCAACAGATGCAGAACCTTCCCGAAGGACAACGCCCGAACCTGGCCAACAACATCAGCTTCATGCTTTCCTACCAGATCGGTCACATGTACTGGCGTTATTTCCTCTGGAACTTCGTCGGTAGGGAAAGTGATGAAGAAGGCGCCGGGACGCTGCTGCCCTGGGATGCCGGTAAAGCATATCCCTCTACGATTGCCCGGAACAAGGCCCACGACAATTACATGATGCTGCCTTTCCTCCTCGGAATACTGGGTATTCTGTACCAATACTTCAGAAAGCGCAGCGATCTGCTCATTCTTGCGCTGCTCTTTATTCTGACCGGGGTCGCGCTCGTTATTTACCTCAACTCTCCTCCGGAAGAACCGAGAGAACGTGACTACATTTACGTGGGGTCCTTCTACATTTTCACCATGTGGATCGGGTTGGGCGTTATGTTCCTGGCCGATGCCATCAAGAAAGTGCTTTCCAGCGAAACTACCCGCGCCATTGCCGCTACGGCAGTCGGCCTGCTGGTTCCGGCTATCATGGTTGCAAAAGGTTGGGACAACCACAACCGCGCGCACCGTTACCACTCGGTAGATTTTGCAAAAAATATGCTCAATACCTGTGCTCCCAACGCCATTCTCTTTACCGGCGGCGACAACGATACATTCCCGTTGTGGTATGTGCAGGAAGTGGAAGGTTTCCGCACCGATGTCAGGGTATGTAACCTCAGCCTTTTGGGGACCGATTGGTACATCGATCAAATGAAGCGCAAGACCTACGAATCCGAAGCTCTGCCCATCACACTTGATCGCAAAAACTACCTGTACGGACGGAATGACGTTGTTCCTTTCTATGAAGTGCCGGGTGTAAAGGCGGGCATCAACCTGAAAGAGTATATCTCGCTCATCAAACAGGAAAACCGCGCGATCCAGGTGCCGCTCACTTCGGGTGACATGACCTCCATACTGCCATCGTCCGTATTGTTCCTGCCGGTCGATGTAGAGCACGTAAAAAACCAGAAAATTGTAAAAGAAGACCTGTTGCCTCTTCTACGGGATTCCATCAGCTGGAATATCGGCAACAGAGACCTCTATAAGTCCGACCTGATTATGCTGGACATTATAGCGAACAACGACTGGAAACGCCCGGTTTATTTCTCCTCTACGCTCGGAAACAGCAGCTACCTCAACCTTAAAGAGTACATGCAGCTCGAAGGCTACGCTTACCGCCTCCTGCCGGTTAAGGTGGATGGTGCGAGCGACGGCTACGTGAACTCGACGGTAATGTACGACAGGCTCATGAACCATATGGCATGGCGCGAGCTGAACAATCCGAATACGTATTACGACAATACCTACCTGGGCTCCCCCGTGCTTTCCGCCCGCATTTCTTTCCTGCGGTTGATTAACCAGTTGCTCACCGAAGGTAAAAAGGAGGAAGCACGCGCCGCACTGAAGCGTTCATTGGAAACCATGCCGGACAAGAGCATCCCATATGACCAGATCTCGGTAAACTTTATAGCACCGGCCCTTGAACTGGGTGAGGACAAGATCGCTTCGGATATTGCGGAGAAAATGGCGCAGCGGGCCGACGAAAACCTCACTTTCGCCAAAGAAAGCGGGAATTCAGGCACCCGCAACAGTAACCTCCACCTGTACATTCTACAGTCGATTATGACCACTTACCAGGAGGAAGGGAAGGCAGAAGAAGCCAAAAAATACGAGCAATTGCTGCAGCGTCACTACGGCATGGCGGCGTTTCCAAAATAACGTCCAAGGCCTTTATACAGAAGAGCCCGGTCAGAAGCCGGGCTCTTCGCTGTATAAAGGCAGGCCGTCAAGAAATACCAGGTTTCCTCCGGCCCCGACCCTGAAACAAAAGTGTTCCATCCCATTGGTTACGGCCATGAACTTCGGACGAAGCGTATAATTATAACGGGCTATCTGCTCAAAAACCACGGGCTGCAGTTTAACAGCAGGCGCCTTGCATTCCACAAGTAAAAAGGGTGCGGCATCACTGCCCAGCACCATGATGTCGGACCGCTTCCTGAGCGAATGATAAAACAGGCCGGTTTCGATCGCAAACAGCGCACGCGGATACCGGTAATGCTCAATCAACAGGTTGACAAAATGCTGCCGTACCCACTCCTCGGGAGAAAGAATGACAAACTTTTTCCGCACTACGTCAAAAATGTAGGGTTTTCCGTCTACTTCTTTAACTTTACAAGCAAAAGAAGGGAGTTTCAATTGAGGCAACATGGATGTAAAAATGACGGTTCACATTCATATTTCAAAAAACATGGGGGGTGAGGTTTGAGGTGTGAGGTGTGAGGTGTGAGGGACTAGCATCTCACACCTCATGGCTCAAACCTCACACCTCATGGCTCATGGCTCAAACCTCACCCCCCCGATGAAAACCAAAAGCGATATCGTCGAAAACTGGCTGCCCCGGTATACCGGGACGCCTCTGGATGAGTTTGGCGAATATATTCTCCTCACCAATTTTATCAATTATGTTTCCCTGTTTGCTGAAAAATTCGGAGTCGAAGTCCGTGGTCAGGGCCGGTCCATGCAAACGGCAACAGCCCATAACATCACAATTATCAACTTCGGCATGGGAAGCCCGATGGCGGCCACCATCATGGACCTTCTGTCTGCCATCAGTCCGAAAGCCGTCCTGTTTTTAGGCAAATGCGGCGGGCTAAAAAAAACACAGTTGGGTGACCTGGTCTTACCCATTGCGGCCATTCGCGGCGAAGGGACCAGCGACGACTACATGCCCCGCGAAATCCCCGCCCTTCCCTCATTCCGGTTGCAGCGCGCCGTATCCTCCACCATTATCAAGCACGAGCTCGATTACTGGACCGGTACCTGTTTCACCACCAACAGGAGGATCTGGGAACATGACGAAGAATTTAAGAAGTACCTGCGCGACATCAGGGCGCTTGCAATTGACATGGAAACCGCTACCATTTTTATCGTTGGTTTTGCGAACGCTATTCCCCACGGCGCCCTCCTGCTGGTCTCAGACAACCCGCTCGTGCCGGAAGGTGTAAAAACGGAAGCAAGCGACCAGAAGGTAACACAACTCTATGTGCAAAGACACCTTCAGATCGGGATTGACGCGCTGACTGAGCTGGCTGTATCCGGAGAATCAGTAAAACACCTTCGTTTTGAGTAACGGCATCACCAGGCCCGGCTACGCTCCGCCGAGCATTTTCAGCAGATCCCGCAAGTGTTCGTACAAAACTGGTGCTGTTTCCGGCCCCAGGGAGTTCACTTCGCCGTAGGGCCCTGAATCGCGTCCGTAGGTGTACGGCGAACGGGTGTCCCATTGGCTTTTCGGAATGATATAGCCTACTTCGTCATTAGAGAGGCCTATGAAGAATTTATACCGGTGCCGCATGAGATCTCGGAGAGGCGGTACCTCGATTTTCTCCATTCTATAATCAGCGCCCTCCGGCGTTTCCACGCCGCCATTGAGAATCTCCGGGTAAAGCTCGCCCGGGACGTGCATAAAAGCCGCCGGCCCAAGCGACCAAACCGCTACTTCCGACCGCAGGTGCTGCCGCCGGACGTAACCGCGGCGAAAAACACCGAGCCTTCCGGCCAGGCGGAATAGCTTGTTTTCCACTTTTAGGGAAATTGTTCTGGCAGCAACACCAATTGCCGCGGAGTCAACCTGGCTGGTCGCAGACTTCAAAGCCCTGAGCGACAACAGGGCCAATGCCATACCCTGCGCATCGGCTTTTTCAAAGGTGGCGCCGGTCAGCAACTCCCCCGACAAGGGATGCTGTATCGTATCCGGCGGCCTGGTAGTCATGAGCCCGCCAACCGCGCCGTTGGCAAACAACGCGACGCCACCCAGCCCGGCTTCTATGAGGCTGTCTCCCCGGTACACCCCTTCCTCCAGGTACTTCCGGTAATAATGAGGAAAATCCGATGTCAGCATGAGGTTCCCTGACCAAAGCGTTTCGGGATGATTCCCCCAATTGAGAAAGGTCCCCAGCGTACGGCCTGTTTCCACATCGATGGCCTGCATCAGCCGGACGCCCGCATCAAAAACTTTAGGCGGGCGTGAATCCCCTACAAGGGGCGTTGCCCCGGCAAGATCTTCCGCAAATTTCAACCGCGCAGGCCGGGCCGCCCGGTAAGCTTCCTCCACAGATGCCGCAATGTTGTCGATCACGCTTGCAAGATATTCATCGTCAGTGCCCCTTTTTAATATGCCGGGTCCCCACATGCCCAGAAGATCCGGAGAGGAATGAACATGCGTACTGGAAATAATAACATAATCAATATCAAGCGATTGCTTAATTCTTTTTCGCGCAGTTACCACGTCATCGTGGCCGAAACCCATCATATCGATCACACAAAGCGCTATTTTATGGTTACCGTCATCAATGACCATTGACCTGGCCCAAAGCGAATCATTCACCCCGTTGGCAGGCCGCGACTGGTGAAATCCCGCAAGCCAGACGGCGTCGAAAACACCGTTGCCGTTCAGGTCGTTAAAGGTGTCACCATCCTTTTCTGCATACTTCGCGTCACCGTTTGCGTCATTCCAGGTATCAAAACCCTTGGGAGTGAGGTCGCGTTTCGCAAAACCTATTTTCAGCCGCTTCGGGTCGCCCGGCTTTATCTGCAGGTTCACCTCATAACCCGGGTGACGGTCCCTTAATTGCCTGCCCGTATAAAGCCAGCCCGCCAACAACAGGACCGCGAGGAATACCAGCACGCTGATCAGTATTTTTTTCATAGGGGTGGGGTTTGAGGGATGAGGTTTGAGGTTTGAGGTTTGAGGGGTGGGAGTCCGTTACTGCTTGTGGCTTGTCGCTATTTTTTCCAGTTCCGAGTCCATGAATTCTCTGGAAAGCAGGCTCGTTCCGATTATCACGGCTTCAATGCGTCTTGAGTTTTCGATATTTTCGAGCGGGTTTCCGGCCAGCAGTACCAGATCGGAATCAAATCCTTTCCTGACTGCTCCCGATTTTTCTTTACCCAGGAATTTCGCCACGTTTACCGTACCGGTTTTCAACGCTTCATAGGGCGTCAGACCGGCATCTACCAGGTATTTCAACTCGTGATGGATTGAAAAACCGGGTACATTCAGGATTTGCGGACCATCGGAGCCCAGCAGCAAGTTCACACCTTCTTTCTGACAAGCGCGCAGTAATTCCTGACGCACCCGGATTAGTGCCCGGGCGTGCTCTTTGTTGAAGCCCGGTTCATTCTGATAATTTCTTTTAACCGTCAGCCATCGTTCCCGCTCTTTGGGGTCTATGTATTTCAGGTCAGGATCGTTTTCGTAAACTTCCACCCCCTCCGGCGAAAGCCAGCGCTCAGCGAGCGCTTCCGTAGGCACTACCGCAATACGATTCGCCTTCAGGGCCTTGACCAATGACCCGATCTTCGAACGATCAGCCTTGTACGCGATCTTCGCCCCAAACAACCCTGTTTCCGAAGCCGCCATGGTATCAACACCGGGTGTAATGGCTTCTATGAAACCATCCATGTGATCGATGGTGGCATAGCCGGACTCAATGGCAGCCCAAACCCCTACATTAAATGACACGTGCCCTGCAAAAGGGATTCCCACGGATTTAGCAGTCTGAACAATTCCGGGAAAAGTAGCCTTGGTAAGCCCGGGGTGCAGCTTCAGGAAATCGTAACCGGCGGCCTTCTGTTCTTTTACCATCTCGACTCCCCGCTCAGGGCTCCTGACACTCTGGCCACTTAATGAGGGGCCTGAGGTGATGAAATGCGGACCGAGTATATCTCCCGACCTGATCCTATTACGCAGCTCAAGGTGGCTCGGCGCGCCGAGCATGCCCCTGATCTGTGTGATGCCATTGACCAGGTACAGCATCAGCACCTCTTTCATAGGCCCAAAATTATCAACCTGCGGCACATGCGCATGCATTTCCGCCCAGCCCGGAAGCAGGTACTTCCCCTTACCGTCGATTATGGTTGCCTGGCTGCCGGGTTTCACCTTTCCACTCGGCCCCATCTCAATAATCCTGCCGTTTTTTACGATTACCGTCTGATTCTTCACTACCTCATTTTTGTCCATCGGTATCACATTTACCGCGACAAACGCAATTTCCCGGTTTTTTCCGGTGACCAATTCCTGAGCGGAAACCACCGGAGAAAGTAACAGAAGCAATAACAGATAACGGTACATGGCTATAGACGTTTGGTTTATGATGATGAGTTTATGGCGGGCAAAACAGAAATGATTCATCAGTGCCGCGCAGGTCGGGCCGCGTAGGTCGGGCCACGCAGGCTTATCGTCATAAAAGGCGAAAAGCGCCCGATTCTACCGCTTCCCCGCAAATTGGCTTCAAATCCGGCCATTACCGACGCCCCGCCTTTTTTTCGGATTAAGTTATTTCTGACCCGGTTTCCAAAAAATGCTGTAGACACAATAGGGGGAATTTTCTGAAAAGTTGTCTTACCAATAGGGTATTTCACCGAATGAAGAAATTTTTGGACGATTCCGGATTATGCAGAGAGAGCCACTTCAAGAAGACGAAACGGATTTAGTTCGTCATAAGCAGGAACAGTCAGTTATTCCGGGAGATGAAGGCCGGATGAAGGACACTGAGTTTTTTATCCGGAAGACCTTTCAGGAAGACGAAATAAAGGGCTGCGAGCTCCTTTTCCGGCGCTACCATAAGATGTTATGCAGTCATGCCGTACGCTTCGTGTATTCCAGGGAAATCGCCGAAGACCTCGTGAGCGAAATATTCTGTAAGTTCTGGAAGACCAGGGCGTTCGAAACCATCACTTCCTCCTATCGTTTTTACCTTTTCAGATCGGTGCGGAATGAGGCCTACAATTACCTGAGACTGGAATTCCGAAAAATGGAGACATTGGATGCTGCCGAATCCCATAAATCCGCGCAGAGCCAGCAGCCCGACAACGCCGCACAATATGAAGAGATACTCAGTTGCATCGAGATGATCGTGGAGACTCTTCCCAACCAATGCAGAAAAGTATTCCTGATGAACCGGTTCGAAGGAAAGCGCTACCAGGAAATTGCCGATGAACTGCAAATCTCGGTAAAAACAGTCGAAGTACATATAGGAAAAGCACTGACCGCCATGCGGAAAGGCCTGAAAGAATACTGGATATAACCCGGACAGGCAGACAACTGCGTAACCGGCTCTTCAGAAGACAGACGCCATGAGAACTGAAATAAACAAAGAGCTGATTTTTAACCATTTTGCCCGTAAGACCTCTCCTATCCAACGTAAGGAAATTGAGAAGTGGCTTACCGAAAAGGTGCATGAAGAGCAGTACTACCTCTGGCTCGAAGAATGGGAAAATATACATCCCCAATACGTAGCCGGAACTGAGGACGCCACAGGCCAGTTTATCGACTTTCTAAAAACCGGTCATCATCCTGTAAAAAAAGCTACGGAAAAGTTCTTTGACGCAGAGCGTAATTGCCGGCTGCGAAAGAAGCGGAATCTTTTTCTCACCTCCGCCGCCTCAGTGGTGCTCCTGGCCGGACTGTCCGCCTGGTTGTTCAGTGACAGAATACTCTTCCGGACCTACCGCACGGCCTATTCTGAAGTTGCTACCTACCGGCTTCCGGACAGCACGCTCGTGAAGCTGAATACCAATTCCATGCTCCGGGTGCCGCGCTGGGGCTTCGGAGAAACCCGCCGGGAAGTGTACCTGGATGGCGACGCTTCCTTTAAAGTCACCCATACCATTGATAACAAGCAATTTGTCGTTAAAACACCCAGGGAATTGGAGGTAGTCGTGCTCGGAACAGAGTTCACCATGTTTGCGCGCGATCAATTTTCCAAGGTCATCCTGAAAAGCGGGAAGGTACAGCTTCTCTACAATGAGGACCGGCAATCGAAGGAGGTCACCATGAAGCCCGGAGATCTCGCAACTTTCAGCAAAAACAACCGGCTGGAACTGAAAACCACACCATATGCGCAGATCTATTCGGAATGGGAACAAAGGCGTTTTGTGTTTGAAGAAACATCGCTCGAAGAGGTTGTGTACCTGCTGCAGGAAAATTATGGCCTCACCTTTGAGATGCGGGGCGAGGATCTGGGAAAAAGGATGCTGATGGGCTCTTTCCAGGCGGAAAGTGTGGATGAGCTCCTGCAATCTATAGCAGAACTGCTGGACATAACGGTTAAGAGACAGGGAAATCACGTTCTGTTGACGGGCTCTTAAAATGTAACTATTGGACGCAAAAAAAGCCGTAGGCCTTCAATCACGAACGGACGCTGAAAACTGAGGCTCAACTTTAAAAACAATTCGAATTATGGTTACAAAATTACTGAAAGCCCCGTTGAGGGGGCTTATGGCTGCTGCTTTGCTGTTTGGCAGCCCACCCGGAACGTCGCAGACTATCGCCTATGCCCGGCAAAACGAAACCCGGGAACAGCGTGCCGATATCCAGGCCATGCAGTTGAAGAACGTTCTGAATGTGTTGAAAAACAACTAACGGGTTGATATTATGTTTGAGCTCAAATCGGTCGAGGGGCTTACCGTACCGGCCGATGTTATCAACATGGAGCAAAGCCTCGAACGGAACCTGGACAAGATCCTGAAGCCGCTTGGTCTCACTTTCAAAAAGGTAAACAGGCAGTCGTACCTGGTGCTGGACGAAAAAAAGCGGATCAAACCGGCTTCCCGCTCCCGTCGTGGCCCTGACGCGACCCTGTATACTCCCCTCTACCCGGCCCGGTTACCGGCACCCGGACTCAGCCGGCTTCCCGTACCCACTCAGTCCTCCGAAGGCGATATTGCGCCCGAAAGACAGGTTTCGGGAAAAATTACCGACGAAAGCGGTGCAGGCCTGCCCGGTGTAAATATCCTTTTAAAAGGTACGCAGCAGGGAACGGCAACCGATGCGGAAGGCCGGTTCAACATGATAGTGCCCAACGATGAAGCAACGCTCGTCTTCTCCTTTGTCGGGTACGTGACGCAGGAGGTACAGGTAGGCAACCGGACCACTATTAACCTGGGCCTTGTAGTTGACCAAAAATCGCTCAGCGAGCTTATTGTCGTGGGTTACGGATCTGTCAAAAAAGAAAACCTGACCAGTTCGATCTCGAAAATCGGAAGTGAGGCCATCGCAGAGCGCCCCATCCCTACCCTGAGTGAGGCCTTTGCCGGGCAGCTTGCAGGCGTCAGGGCCCAAAGTGCTTCCGGTATTCCGGGCCAGGAACTGCAAATCCAGATCCGGGGGGTCAATACAATCAACGGCAACAGCAGCCCGCTATATGTGATCGACGGGGTGCCGAAAGACAACATGAACGACATCAACCCTTCGGATGTGGAATCCATCCAGATCCTGAAAGATGCCTCCGCCACGGCGATCTATGGTGCCAGGGGCGGGAATGGCGTGGTACTTATCGAAACCAAAAAAGGGTCCGGGAAAACAGCTGTAAACGTCGACGCGATGTACGGCTTTCAAGACCCCGAAAAGTTTGTCGGCATGATGAACAAAGACGAGTGGGTAGCCTTCCACATCTGGCATCGCAACGACCAGTGGCTGAGGCAGGGCGGCTCTATGAAAGATCCTATGGAAAACCGGCCGGTTGGCCTGCAGATTCCCGACCTGTGGCTGGACCCGAACCGGTCCGGTACCGACTGGCAAAAAGCGATCACGCGCGTTGCTCCCTTTCAGAGCTACCAGGTTTCCGTATCAGGAAAAAGCGACCTCGGGAGCATCTTTATTTCCGGCGGTTATATGGGACAGGAGGGCATTATCCGGGAAACCTATTACAATCGCTTCAATTTCAGGGCAAACGGCACACTCAATGTAGGGAAGAAAACACAGGTGGGACTGAACCTGTCTCCCTCTTTCTCTGCCCAGGACGACCGGGATACCCAGGGAAAAGAGACGCCCATACACCATGCGCTTGGCATCTCTCCCCTGGTACAGCTCAACGAAGCTACGCGCGACTGGGGTTTTCCGGCCGGCATCGGCCAAGTGTACCCAAATCCGCTCGAACGGATCCGCGAAACTACGGATCGGACCCAAAGGAGCCGCCTTAGCACAGTAATATGGGCAGAACATGAAATTCTGCCCCGGCTGAAGTTCAAAAGTCAGCTGGGATATGATTATGAAGGCATTGTCGCCGAGTTTTTTCAATCCGGCAACGTCGGCTATAACAACGGCTTTCTGACACAGGGGAACAGCAATTCCCGCACGGCCAACAACTGGTCCCTTCAAAATACCTTGTCTTACGACAAAGAGCTGGGCGGACATGCGTTTAACATTTTACTCGGTCAAAGCGCAGAAGGAAGGAAATATTACCAGATCAATGCGACGGCCAACGGGTTCCCGAATGACCTGATTGAAACACTCAATGTCGCCACCACGCCTACGACCGCGTCTACTACCCGTAACCAATCCCGGATTGCATCGTTTTTTGGAAGAGCCGGGTACGCTTTCCGGGACAAATACCTGCTGAATATGTCCATCCGGAGAGACGGGTCGTCGCGGTTCGGGGACAATCACAAATGGGGGATTTTCCCGGCCGTATCGGCCGGCTGGAAACTCAATGCCGAGCCTTTTCTCGGCCACGTCAATTGGTTGAGCCTGCTGAAAGTGCGGGCAGCCTGGGGTACCAGCGGCAATGACCGCATCGGTAATTACGACTATATGTCACGGCTGTCGATTGCACGCGCCTCATGGGGAGATGCCGTTATAGGCGGCCTTGCGCCCGCGAACATCGAGAACCCGAACCTGAAATGGGAGGCTACCTCTACCACCAATTTCGGGTTGGATATTTCTACTTTCTCCAACCGGCTGCAATTGAATTTCGACTACTATGTCAACCGAACGGACAACCTGTTATTTAACCTGCCGATCCCCAATACCACGGGCTTCGGAACTTACAGGACCAACATAGGATCAGTTCAAAACAAAGGTTGGGAAATAGACCTGACCACACAAAATTCCGTAGGTATTGTACGATGGACCACCTCTCTGAATCTTTCTGCCAACCGCAACAAAGTGCTGGACATGGGCGGGATCAAAGAGTTTACCAGCACCAGCTGGGACGCGAGGTTCACTACCCGGGTGGGCGGGCCGATTTCGCAATTCCTGGTCTACCGTACCGATGGGCTCCTGATGCCTTCCGACTTTGACTCCGAACGAAAAGCCCTCGTACCGATCCTTCCCGGACAAGAGCCCGGTAATGTGCGCTATCTCGATCAGAACGGCGATGGCGCAATCAACGCGAACGACCAGGTGCCGTACGGAAATAACCTGCCCGACCTCATCTATGGCTTTACTAACAGAATTGGCTGGAAAAACCTGGAATTCAGCTTCCTTTTACAGGGACAACTGGGAGGCGATGTCCTGTTCCTCGGTCAGCGGCAAATGGACAATGGCGGACAAAACATCAATTCATTCAAGCGTTGGGTGCGCGCCTGGAAACCCGACTACGACGCGCTGTACGGCCCCGGAGAGAACCCCATTCCCGAAAACCTCGGCGTGGACATGTCGTGGGACGGCTATACCCCCTATACCAAAGGCAATAAATCTGACAATAACAGCGACTTCAGAATTTACGACGCCACCTTTCTACGGATACGGAACATTACCCTTGCCTACCGGATTCCTGCCAACAACCTGGGCTTGAAAATGTTCAGATCGGCCCGGGTGTATATCACGGTCGACAATCTTAAAACCTTTGACCGATACCCCGGCGTTACACCCGAAACCAATAGTTTTGGCAATGCCACGACACAGGCGGGAGTCGATTACAGCACTTACCCCCTTTCGAAGAAATATACGTTTGGAATCAACCTTAACTTTTGATCGGACGCCTTATGAAATTGAGATGCATCATCCCATTCAGCCTCCTCGCCGCAATTACCCTGCTGCCGGGTTGCAACGACTTTCTAAAACTCACCCCCGATTCTGAATATAGCGTCGCGGGGGCCTATAAGACAGAAAATGATTTTATCCAGGCCATTGTGGGCGTCTATGCGCAGCAACAGAACCTTTATGCCTCCAACAGCACCTGGTTCAGGGCACTGTCCGTCAGAAGCGACGAGACGAGGAACAATGCTCCCTATTCGGAAGGGATGTCCCGTTTCATTGACGATGCCACCAACCCGCTTTTACTGGGCGCCTGGAATAATTTCTACCGGGTTATCGCGCTGAGCAACGAAGTTATCGGCCGCATTGACAACGGATCTTTTACCAACGAAACAAGCCGCTCCAACATCAAGGGAGAAGCCTTCGCCTTGCGCGCATGGGCTTACTGGAACCTGGGCTGGCAATTCGGGGGCGTTCCACTGATCGACCGGGTGCTGACTGTAGAGGAAACCAAGCAGGTAAAACGCTCCTCCCAGGAAGAAACGTTTACTTTCGCCGAACGCGACCTGAAAGAGGCAATCAGCCTTCTTCCGGAAAAATGGACCGGAGCCAATTCGGGCCGGATAACCCGCTACGCCGCGAAAAGCCTCCTCGCAAGGCTGTATATGTTCCGTAAGAACTTCTCAGCTGCAAAACCGGAACTGGAAAGCGTTATGCAGTCGGGTTTTTATGCAATGGAAGCAGACTACCGCGGTTGCTTTGCCGATTCGAAAGACAACGGCCCTGAACGGGTATGGGAAATCCAGTTCACCGGCGGGCAAATGGGAGAAGGGCAGGCATTCTCGACCGGGCTGCTTCCGGAAGGGTTCAACGACAAGTCGATTATGCCGTTTTCGGGGTATTCGACAGCGATGGAAGTATCACAGCCCATGTATGACGCCTACGAACCAGGCGACAAGCGGAGAGACCTTTCAATTCTGAAGGGATGGAAAAACGCACAGGGCCAATCTGATACGGTGTCTAAATTCATTGTCAAATACCTTCATTACGATGCCTACACCCCGCAGACGCAAAATGACTGGGCGATTAACCTGCCCGTGGTACGCTACACGGACGTGGTGATGATGTATGCGGAAGCGCTTAATGAAACCGGCTATGAAGCCAATGGCGAGGCCTTGAAAATTCTAAACCAGGTGAGGGCGCGGGCCGGCCTGACAGCCCTGAAGGTAGCTGATGTGCCCGACCAGGACGCATTCAGAAAGGCACTTATGAAAGAACGCCGGGTTGAATTTGCTTTTGAGGGGCTGCGTTGGACGGATCTCATCCGATGGGGCCTGGCCAAGGAAACCATGAACGCGTTCTTCATGAGACCGGAGGAAGGAAACGGGCTATATGCCATGCGTGACCATCAGGTACTGTTTCCGATCCCGTTTGAAGAACTGAGCCGGTACAACGATCTTTCGGTACTTTGGCAGAACGAAGGCTACTAAATCTATATCTGATGGGAAAATCCTTTTTTATCATTCCGCAATTGACGATTGCCCGCTTGTGCGCAAAGCGCCCGAGGCTCACGGTCTCTTTGTTACTGCTTTTTCAAACGCTCTCAGCCGCTCCTGACTCGCTCCTGGTTGACCAGGTATGGGCCGGCCATCCCCTCGGATTTGATATCTATACGGAAGGGCCTTACCAGTATGTCTGCTATTACGACAAGGAACGGAACATGGTCATTGCGCAGCGTGAACTCAACTCGCGCACCTGGAAAAAAAAGGTACTCCCTTCAAAAACGCAATGGGACAGCCACAATTATGTCAGGGTTATCCTGGACAAGCAAGGTTATATCCACCTGTCGGGCAATATGCATAATGTGCCCCTTATTTACTTCAAAAGTGAAAAACCGCACGACATTTCTGCATTTACTGCCGGCACTATGACCGGCGCCCGAGAAGACCGGGTGACTTATCCGGTTTTCTTCAAAGACCCGCAAGGTGACCTGTATTTCCAGTACCGGAACGGGAAAAGCGGCGAAGGCAGCACCTATTGGAAGAAATACCTGGCAGACCAGAAAAAGTGGACCGACGTATTCGACAAGCCGCTGTTTGACGGGGAAAACGAGGCAAACTCCTACATGTCACGCCTTGTACAGGGCCCCGACGGATACTTCTATATGATCTGGATGTGGCGGCTCACTTATATTGCCAATACCAATCATAACCTCTCATGTGTCCGCACCAAAGATTTCAAAACCTGGGAAAATATCAGGGGCCAGCCTGTCGAACTTCCCTTGAAGTGGAGTTCCAACCGTACTACGGTAGACCCTGTAGGTCCCTGGAACGGGCTGATCAACATGCATTTTTCTATTTCATGGGATACCCGGCAAAGGGCTTGCGTCAGCTATCACAAGTACGATGAATCCGGTCATAGCCAGGTCTTTATAGCGCGGTGGGAAAAGGACCGGTGGAAAAACTACCAGGTAAGCCGCTGGCCGGGGTATACCTGGAACCTGGACCTGGGCGGGTCGCTAACCACCGGTGTACGGCCTTCGGCCCTGACTACCGACAGACGGGGCCGCCTGCAAATGGACTACTTCCATGAAGTATACGGCAGCGGCCGCTGGACACTGGACCCGGAACGCCTTACGATTACCAGTGAAGAAAAAATCCCCGGCGAAACCACTACCGTTGAAAAGGTATTCGGCCTGGAGCTACAGCCCAGAACCGCAGCCGACAACACCGGCCGTTTTCGCCTGCAATGGCAGACCCTTCCCGCCAACCGGGACCGCCCCCGCGATCTGCCTGAACCCGTAGTTAGACCATTGTATGTTGTTTTACCGTGAATAGGTGTGAGGTATGAGGTGTGAGGTGTGAGACCCTCATACCCCACCCCTCATACCTCACACCTCAAGACTCACACCTCAAGACTCAAACCTCAACCCCCATGAAACCTACATTCCTGCTTTTTTTATGCGCGCTTTCGTTCGTTTTGCGGGCGCAGCATAGCCCGACTTTCGACAACGGGGTGGTCCGGTTCGGACCCGTAGCGCTTAACGAAGCCGAAAAAAACGTTCTCCTGGATGGCTTGGATGCACTCAATGACCGCTACGATCCCGCAGCAAAAATGCTCACCCGGAAATTGAACGGTTATAACTACCATACTGACGCGGAAAGCGGGGTTTTCCATGAAGTAAGGGCCTCCTTCAATTACGCAGTACGCCTGCTGGACCTGGGAGACGAACGGTTGAGACAGCGGGCTTTCGACATAATTGAAGCCACCATTGCCTTACAGGATACCAACAGCACATCAAGATACGCCGGTGTCTGGCCCTATTACTCGGAAGAGCCGTTGTCGACAAAAAAGTCGCCGGTAGATTTCAACTGGGCCGACTTCAATGCCGTAAGCCTGCTCGACGTCTACATGGGACATTATGGCAAACTGCCTGACGGATTGAAAAGAAAAATCATAAATGCACTCGTCTTGGCGGGGAAATCCGTACAAAAACGGAATGTCCAGCCCGGCTATACCAACATCGCGATTATGGGGACCTATGTAACTTTTATGGTTTCCCACCTGTTCGATCTAAAAGAAATGCAGCAATACTCCCGGGAACGGCTGAAAAAATTCTATGACTATACGCTTGAAAGAGGCTTTACCGAATACAACAGCCCTACCTATACCATTGTTTCGCTGGACGAGCTGGACCGGATGAAGCGGCACATAGCCGACGCCGGGGCTAAGCCGATGATCGATTCGCTTTACAGCCTGGCATGGGAGGTTATTGCACAACATTTTCATATGCCGAGCGGGCAATGGGCAGGCCCGCACAGCAGGTCTTACAGCACGGTTACCTCGTCATCGATCTACGGAATACTAAAACAGGCTTCCGGCGGGAAAATTGACTTCCCCGGCGCTACCGCCCGGGCGGACGTCAAGATCAGGCACAAAATTCCTGACCATTTGCTGAGCTATTTTCTCGCTCCGGATTATCCGCGCACACAACAGGATGAATTTGCGGTTGATCCGCCAAAAGTTACCGGCACTACCTTTCTGACCGACCGGTATGCCTTTTCGTCAGCCAACCGCTCAAGTTTATGGAATCAGCGCCGCCCGCTCCTGGTTTACTGGGGAAAGCCTTCCCGACCGAACTATATCCAGCTCCGGTTTTTACACGACGGATATGATTTTTGCTCCGCCTCTTTTTATAGCAGCCAGAAAGAAAACCGGCTTTTAGGGGGAATCAGCTTTCTGACCAACGGCGGTGACAAACACATCAACATTGATCGTCTTCAAGATGGCCGGTTCAGTGCCGGAGATTTGCGGATGCGCTTCGAATTCGCACACGCCGGCCAGCTTCAGGATTTGCATTTGCCGCGAAAGAGCAATGCGCCTTTCCGTTTCGAAACGGAGGGACTCCCCCTGCAGATACAGCTTTTCGAATCCCATTTCGACGATCTGAAGGGGTATTGGGAAAAAGGAACCGACGGGCAGGTCGCCTGGCTGGATTATGTGATCTATTCAGGGGATCCCCGCGCTTTTGACCTGAGCAGCATGCAGCGAGCAGTACTTGGCTTTAGCTTTTCCATCCCGGAAGGCGACGAACACAGCCATGAAAAGCCTGTCTCGTCCTTTCGGGGAGATCAGTTGGAAGCCACCTGGAAAGATCTCCGGCTGGAGATACCGGCAAAGCCGGGGCCTCAACCGAAAAATTTATGAGAGAAAACTTTTTACCAGTTAGCACCTAGTCGAGTAGGTAAGGGGAATTTCACCCCAAACCTCTCACAGCAACGGGCGGGGACGCCCAGTCGTGATACTCTCGCATCATCCGGCGCTTTCGGATCAGCTACCTCCTATTCACTAAAGTTGGCCGTGTCAATTGCCAATGCGCCATTAGGTTCGGTCTATTTTGGTAGACTGTTACCAGCCAGGCGATTGCTTTGTACTTGCCGATTTTCTTGGTCTTCATCACCCATTCCACTACTTTCCGCTGTAAGTACCACCAGATTCCAACTGTCGTCCATTTGTTGAATTTACAATAGTAATTGATCCAGCTCCTGACTGGTACATTTATTTTCTCGGCCAGTTGCAGGATATTACCCTGGAATTTCCGGATTGACATTTTGCGGATCTTCTCTCACATCTAGTTTGGACGAATGACTCATACACGCGGCCGTTAATAGCTTGAGTCCATGTTTGGTTGGACTCAGTTTCGGCCTGAGCGTATACCCCAGAAAATTGTAGCTCACCTTTTGATGACCCCGCTCGGCGTTTTGTTCGTTCTTGCAGTACACGACATGGGTCTTGCCTTCGTTGATTTCCAGTTTGCGTTCCCCCATGCGGCCGATCACTTTGCTTTTTAAGTAAAGAGCTTGCTTTTGACTTCTGCAGTGAATCACAATGTCGTCACAATAGCGCTCAAAACGGGCTTTAGGAAAGTGTATTTCCATCCATTTATTTAACGCGAAGTGAAGGTAGATGTTGGCCAGCAGGGCGCTGACCACGCCTCCCTGAGGCATACCAGAGGTACGGCTTATAATTTGGCCGTCCTGCTTTTGCATGCCCGCTTTCAACCATCTTTCCACATACATCAGAACCCACTTTTCAGTCGTGTAACGCTTTAGCCCTTTCATCATCAGTTCATGATCCAGATTGTCGAAGAAACATTTGATGTCCAGATCGATCACCCAGCCGATGAACGATCTCCTTTTAAGGGATTGGGTTACGGCTTGATGGACGTTCTTGCCCGGACGGTACCCGTAGCTGTCCTGGTGGAATGACGGATCCACTTTGGGTTCCAGGTAGTTCTTCACCACCTGCTGGGCTACCCGATCTTCTACGGTCGGAGTGCCTAGTACGCGCTGTCCCCATGGCTTTTTAGATATCGCTACCTCTCTTACCGGTTTTGGACAGTAAGATCCTAAAGTCATCCGGTTCCATAGCTTGTAGGTATTTCCCGTTAGTTTTTCTTCATAGTCGGCAATGCTCATACCGTCAATTCCCGCTGCTCCATTGTTCGTTTTGACTGCTTTAAACGCCTTTAACCTCATTTCCATGGTGACAGGATATGGACCGCCATGACCGCGATACTACTACTTAAATACCTCAAAGAGAAAGCCGAATACGGTTGGCACCTCTCCAATATGGTGACTTTTATAAGATTGAACTTGTTTGTGAAGATCGGCCTTATGGACTGGTTGAACAATCCGTTTTACAGTCCGATAAGGGTGTTCCAAGACGAACAATTCCGTATAGGGTATGGCTAGTTTTTTAAAATCGAGCAAAAATCGACCTAGGCAGCTACATGGACCTATTTTCTTGACTGCTAAAAACGTTTTGGACGGCAGTGATAAGATATGGCTAAAATTTCAAAACCGTCACCAAACTACCCTCAAAACCTTCGTTGGGTGACTTTATCGACCCTGAAAAACGCTTTGGACGGCAGTGACGCTAGGGATAAAGGGGAGGCTTAATTTGGAAAATCAGCTAAAAAGGGGCTCAGCAGCCTCAAATCTTCGATTTGTTAGATTATCAAAAACGTTTTGGACACGAGTGAATCAATAGATATGCCGATGATGATTTACAAAAATAATTACTAACTTCGACAATGACGATGCCGAATAGAACGCATTTGACCAAATCGCGGAAATACGAACGCCTTTCAGCTACGCGCTGAGAGAGTGCAGCCGGATCTATGTCGGCTTTCACGATCTGAACGAGTACATAACAGGAACACCGATAGGCAGGCGTATTCGCCTGGAGGGATAGAAAAAGCCAAATAAATCGCTCTTGAATCGGTGTGAAAATCGCTCACGAAACGCCGGTACTAGATATTTATAGAGATTAGGGCATCTCTATAAACTAGAAATTCGTCATTTCTCGATGATTTTTTGTATTTTTAGTCATGAAAAAATTCAAAAGACATAGAGATTACGGATTCTTCGACCAGGATATACGTTTAAGTCGAAAAATCCAGGGTCAGATCTCGGATTGAGCATATATTCGGTTTTATGGAGAACTCCATGAATGGGATGTATCTCTACAACATTGGCAAAAAACGCATGGAAGGCATCATTGGTCTTATGAATTTGACTTACAACGGCACCGGCCGCCCAGATGTTCAGAAAAATTCAGCTATTGAGTGTTGCGAGAGGATAATTGTGCCCATACAATAAAGAAGAAAACAATCAAATATCTCATTATTAGATAGTTATACAAATATCCCTTCGGCCAACCTCGTAGCAACTCCTAAAAGAACGGATTGAAATAAGTTTCACAAAAAGAGGTGCGAGAGAAAAAGAAGTTTATAGAGGTTCCCATTACTCTATGCCTTGTCAATATTTTTGGTTAAAATAAACTCATAGATCGAATATTTTGTTTACGATTAATCAAACATAAATCCTTTTTATCATAATGGAAAATATATTTTCTGATTACAAAAAAATAGTTGCTTTAAAAGAAGATGTCGATTCGGATCTTAGTAAGAGACATTCTATAGTTAATGATGTGAAAAAAATCATCTCAAACAACGCAGAGATTGAAAATTTAGTTCAAGAAGAATTTAGCCATGAGTTCGCTACTTTCATGGATCAATTTCCTTTTGGGTCACCTCAGCATATAGGAGATGATTTGAACAGGCTTGTAGTTACTATTAGATCAAAGTTCAATTTCGAAAAGTAATTGCAAGGTCTCCTATAAAATTACGTTTTTAAATAATTAACTACAAAGTATCAGAAACTATAATTTTACTTTAATTGTTTAAAAATATCGAAATTCGAGTTTGATAAAAGAAATATCAAGCAAAATTTAAGATCGGCTCTTATTAAAAACATCAAAAGGAGAGGCTCAAGCAAAAATGCAATATAAATATGAACAATGATTTCATAAGGCGACTGAAAAGTATTAAGGAGAAAGAAGAATTAAAAACAAAGAGGAATGAATTTCTTAAAACCGCCTACAAGTACCCTCTTTTTACTTCATTATGTGATACTTTAAAGTATAAGGTAGATATTCTAAAAGAAAATGGTTTCAAGAAAATTCGTGCAAAATTTGGGAGCATCAATAGCGAGTATGACATGCCTTTAGTAGATCCAAACCTGAACGCAAAGGGATGTCTACTCACATTAGATGGATGTACTAGTTTGGGATTAATGTATACCAATAAATACTACCAGGATTTAGATGATAACGACTATGAAGAATACAGCGATGATAGAGGGTGGTTGGAAAGCTTTCGTATTTGCTGTTTACAATGTGATAATTCTCTAAGTCAAATTACTTTACCTACTAACGATCCAGTTATTTTAACAGTAAACGATAACCTAGAACCTTTGTGGAATGGCTTAAGTAATGACGAAATGACTGATCTTATTATTTTAACATTGATAGAATACCTCGAACAGGATTTATCGCCTAACTGAGTCAGTCTGCTCAAACGTATATCCTGATTAAAGAACCCGAAACCCCTGTGTCTCTTGATTTTTTCATGACTAAAAATAATCAATTTTAAGCAAATTTTCTAGTTGTTTTGATTTCTAGAGGTGCCCTTAACAAAATACAAAGAAAATAGAATTTTCGACTTGTTACTCGTCGCCAATTTAAGGGGATAAAATTGATCGAGTGTCCATCGAATCTGTACTTCATTAAAAGAGTGCAAACTTTAAAAAGAACTGTACGGCTGCTCCTTGTATCTTAGAAGTGATGAAATCTTTTCTAGCTCCTCGCCTTCTATCTGATCCAAATACATAGTGGTGTTTAACCATGAACCAATAGATGAGAGCTTAACACTTGAATATCCCACTGGAGAATGTGGATGTTCATCATCGATAACTGAAAGGCTCTTTAACTCGTTAATCTCAATTTCTAAGTCCGGTTTGTGGATTAACAACATCTTCCTATCACTTAATACGCTATACATCGCATAGCTTTTTGACGGGTAAATTAAGTTGTGCGGATTGATTGTTTGAAGATATCTCCCTTGGAACCAATCATTTATAACAGGCGGTACATATTTTTCAAAGAGTTGATATTTTTCGGTATTTGAAAAAATTTGAATTAGACATAGCTGTCTAAACGACAATCGTTCTGCCAGCCGGACAAGGAAATTGGCCCTACCTCGATCAATTGACGTATCAAAATATATACTTCCCAATAGGTAACCCAAATGCCTGACTTTCATTTCCTCGTATTCATTCTGAGAAAATTGGAGGATTGCTTCCAATATTTCAGTGGAAGCTGAGCGACTATACTCCAAATCCTCAAAGAAGTCGTCAGACCGAACCTGCTCTCCAGCCTCAATCTTTGATGATATTTTCTCAAGTGCAAAAGTAAAAGCTGCCCCAGCTCTCATCATTTCTCTGTCACCAACAGCCCTGGAGCGTAGCTCCTTGCCTACTTTCTTAAACACTTCAGTTATCAATGTACCATGAATGGCTCCGAGAAATATCCCAGGTGCGCCATCTACTATGCCAGATAACAACCCAGTAGATGCAGTCCCTGCAATTTCTGCTCCTCTTGCTACAAAGTATTCTATGATGTCATCTTTTTTCATATATCCCTTTAAAAAATATAAATGTACAAAATCCCGTTTTTCCTCCCTTCCCCCACATTTACCTTCGTGGCTGACTGACGACAGGGATAGTCGTAGTCAAATCAAGCCGAATCTCATTTGGGGAGGTCGGAAAATGTAGCGCCTTTCATTATGAAGGTTTTCATGGTGCGGAATTTGGCACCATGAGACGGCAAAACCCCACCTGAAAAAGCGAAACGCTAATAGGGAACAAATACGATCAACAAACAAGAACTCCAGTATCCAATGTCGTTTACTTAAGATTTTCCACAATTTTTTACACGTCATATAGTGTTTTTTAGGCTGCTTGTGTACTCTCGGGTTCTTTTTACAGGGTCTGATAATTTCGGGTGTTTTATAGACAAGCCCGTCAAAATGGGAGGCGGTCCTGGAGAATTTTCACTTTACGAAAGCTAGAACAACCTTTCGTAAGTCGCTCTAAGCGGATAAGTTCGGTTAATTTTTCGCGGGTGTTTTTGTTTCAGGTGGGCGTGATACCGGGCCATGACTTTTTGTTCAATAGGCAACGCGTAAATGCTGCAAAGGCTTAAAGCGAATATTCTAACCGAACAACGGATATAGAACATGCCTGACACACAAAAAGAGGCCGGGGTTACCGGCCTCAACATTCTTTAACAAAATCCCCGGCTACCGCCAGCGCTTATACTGGTTAATCAACCCGTTGGTTGACGAATCGTGGGTAGCTACCGGCGCATCGCTTTTCAGCTCCGGATAAATTTTGTTGGCTAGCTGCTTGCCGAGCTCAACGCCCCACTGATCAAAGCTGAAAATGTTCCAGATAATACCCTGAACAAAAATCTTGTGCTCATAAAGCGCGATCAGCGTACCCAGCGTCTTCGGCGTAATTTTCTTCACCAGGAACGAGTTCGTTGGCCTGTTGCCTTCAAATACCTTGAACGGCGTAATGAAATCAATTTCCTCCTGTGTCTTTCCGGAGTTTTTCAACTCGGCACGCACCTCCTCTGCAGTCTTTCCGTTCATCAGGGCCTCGGTCTGGGCAAAGAAATTGGACAGCAACATAGCGTGATGATCGCCGGTCGGGTTATGGCTTACCGCCGGCGCTATAAAGTCAGCAGGAATTAACTTGGTACCCTGGTGGATCAATTGATAAAACGCGTGCTGACCATTCGTACCGGGTTCTCCCCAGATCACCGGTCCTGTCTGGTAATCTACCGGCTTGCCATCCCGGCCTACATACTTGCCGTTGCTTTCCATATCACCTTGCTGGAAATATGCGGCGAAACGGTGCATGTACTGGTCGTAAGGCAGAATGGCATGAGATTGGGCTCCGAAGAAATTATTGTACCAAACTCCCAGCAAACCCATTATTACAGGAATATTCTTATCCGGTTTAGTGGTCCTGAAATGCTGATCGGCTTCGTATGCGCCCAGCAACAGTTGCTCGAAGTTCTGGAAACCGATGTAAATGGCGATTGAAAGGCCGATGGCAGACCACAAGGAGTACCTTCCGCCTACCCAGTCCCAAAAGCCGAACATATTGGCCGTGTCAATGCCGAACGCGGCAACTTCTTTCTGGTTGGTTGACAGTGCCACGAAATGCTTCTTGATGGCTTCTGTATCCTGCGCACTATCCAGGAACCATTTCCTTGCCGTATGGGCATTGGCCATCGTTTCCTGCGTCGTAAAAGTCTTCGACGCGATGAGGAACAGGGTAGTCTCCGGGTTAAGCGGTTTCAATGTTTCAACGATATGCGTACCGTCCACATTTGAAACGAAATGCACATTTAAACCTTTCTTGGCGTAAGGCTTCAAAGCCTCAGTCACCATAACCGGCCCGAGGTCACTCCCGCCGATCCCGATATTTACCACATCCGTGATGGTCTTGCCCGAATACCCCTTCCATTCGCCGCTCCGCACCTTTCCCGAGAACACTTTCATTTTCTCCAGTACCTCCTGTACATCGGGCATGACGTCTTTTCCATCTGACAAAATCGGCGTGTTGGCACGGTTGCGCAACGCGATATGCAGCACGGACCTGTTTTCGGTGGCGTTGATCTTGTCGCCGGTGAACATCTTTTCAATGGCGTCGCTCAACCCAACTTCCTCAGCCAGCTGCAGCAGATACCCCCTGGTACGACCATTGATCCGGTTCTTGGAATAATCGAAAACTATATCACCCAGGCGAATTGAAAATTTCTTAAAACGGTTTGGATCTTCCTCGAACAGTTCTTTCAGGTGTACCTTCGAAATGGTTTTATGGTGCGTCTTCAGCTTTTTAAACGAAGCCGTCTGGTCGAACGGGATGGATTGGAGCATAACGATTCACATACATGTTTGATATTAAACGCAAATTTATGCCATTATTCAATGCAATCGGGTTTTTCAACGGTGAAGTTTGTACGACAGCGCTTGAAGGCCGGTCGGCGCGCTTGTCCCACCACCTTTCCCAGCTTGGTAAATCCCGCACAAAATCGCTAGATTTGCGCGGTTTTCCGGTTGATTATGTCGCCTGACAAACCGGCTTTACAGGTTTTTTCATTAGAACGGATTTATGACATCCCAACAGATACGGCAAACTTTCCTGGACTTTTTCCGGGGTAAATCACACCTCATCGTTCCATCGGCTCCATTGGTAGCCAAGAATGACCCGACCCTGATGTTCAATAACTCGGGGATGGCACAATTCAAAGACTTTTTCCTGGGCAACGGAACACCGCCCGCCAAACGGATCGCGGATACTCAAAAATGCCTGCGCGTGTCGGGCAAGCACAACGACCTCGAAGATGTGGGTTTCGATACCTACCATCATACGATGTTCGAAATGCTGGGGAACTGGTCATTCGGCGACTATTTTAAAAAAGAAGCCATCCAGTGGGCGTGGGAACTGTTGACGGAAGTATATAAGCTGCCGAAAGACCGTTTGTACGTATCTGTTTTTCAAGGAGACGAAAGAGACGGAACGCCTTTCGACCAGGAGGCCTGGGACCTGTGGAAAGAGATCACCGGCGAAGACAGGATCGTATTGGGTAGCAAAAAAGATAATTTCTGGGAAATGGGTGACACCGGCCCCTGCGGCCCTTGCTCCGAAATCCACGTTGACATCCGCTCCCAGGCGGAGGTAGACGAGGTGAGCGGCAAATCGCTTGTCAACCAGGACCACCCGCAGGTAGTTGAAATATGGAACCTTGTTTTCATGCAGTTTGAAAGGAAGGCCGATGGAAGCCTGATCCCCTTACCCGCGCGCCATGTCGATACCGGTATGGGATTCGAGCGGCTCTGCATGGCCATCCAGGGAAAAAAATCAAACTATGACACGGACATCTTCAAGCCTGCTATCCAAATTCTTGAAGCCCTCTCCGGCAAAAAATATTTATCGGAATTCGAAAACCCCGGCGCCGCAATCTCCCCCGAACAAAACCGGGTGAATGTAGCGCTTCGTGTAATCGCAGACCATATCAGGGCCGTTGCTTTCGCCATTTCCGACGGGCAACTTCCCGGTAACGCAAAGGCCGGCTATGTTATCAGGCGTATTTTGCGCCGGGCCGTCCGTTACGGCTATTCCAACCTGGGGCTCCAGGAACCGTTCTTCCACAAGCTGATACCGGCTCTTGCCGAACAATTCGCCGATGTGTTCCCCGAGCTCTTCCGCCAGCGGGATTTTGTCGGGAATGTCATCCTGGAAGAAGAAAAAAGCTTTCTAAGGACGCTGGAAGCCGGTTTGAAACGGCTGGATGCAGTTACCGCACAATTGAACGCGGAGGGAAAAGATACCATCGGCGGCGAAGAAGCGTTTGAACTTAGCGATACGTTCGGTTTCCCCGTCGACCTTACCGCACTTATCGCCCGGGAAAAAGGTCTGGAAATCGATCACCAGGGGTACGACCTCGCACTCGCGGAGCAAAAAAAACGCTCTCGCCAGGATGCAGCAAAAGAAGCTACCGACTGGATTGAGCTGAGAGATTCCGAAGCTACCGATTTCATTGGCTACGATGCGCTGGACTCGGTTGCCCTGATCCTGAAATTCAGAAAGGTAAAAACGAAAGCCGGGAATGAATATCATATCGTGCTCGACCAAACGCCATTTTACGCTGAAATGGGCGGACAGGTCGGCGACCAGGGAACCCTGACGATTTCCGGCGGGACCGGCGATGGCCGGACTATCCGGGTTGCGGATACCAAAAAAGAAAACGACCTTTTTATCCATATTTCCACCGATGACAACCTGGACGATATTCTGAAACAGGCTGTCTCCGTACAGGCGACGGTGGACCGGCAGCGACGTTCAAAAATTGAAGGCCACCATACCGCCACGCACCTCATGCTCGCGGCTATGCGTTCGGTACTCGGCCCCCATATTACCCAAAAGGGTTCTTACCTTGACGACCAGGTGCTGCGTTTCGACTTCTCCCATTTCACCAAGGTGAGCCAGGAGGAACTGGAGCGGATTGAAGACGTCGTAAACCAGAAGATAAGACAGAATATTCTGTTGGACGAAAAACGAAACGTGCCCATACAGCAGGCGCTTGATGCGGGTGCCACCGCCACTTTTGGGGAGAAATACGGTGATTTTGTCCGCGTAATCACCTTCGAACCCGGTTTTTCGGTCGAGCTTTGCGGCGGAACCCACGTACCGGCAACGGGTGAAATCGGCTTGTTCAAGTTCACCTCTGAGGGCTCGGTTTCCGCCGGTATCCGCCGCGTGGAAGCAGTTGCCGGCGACGCTGCTTTCCGGCTCCTCAGGGAACAGGAGCATACGCTTTCCGCGCTGAAAGAATTGCTGCGTAACCCTTCAGACGTGGTAAGGCAGGCGCAATTGCTGCTCGAAGAGCGGGCGTCGCTCCTTAAAAAAGTGGAAACGCTTGAGAATGAAAAACTGCAGGTTACCAAAAAACAGCTGCTGGATAGTGTTGAAGATAATAGCACCTTTAACCTGGTCGTCAGCCAGGTCGACGTAGCCCATGCAGATGCACTCAAAAAGCTGTCTTATGAACTGAAAGACGAAGTCCCCAACCTGATTGCTGTCCTGGGAACAATCATCGCGGGCAAACCGTTTTTATCGGTTTATATTGCCGAAGAACTGGTGAAAGAGGCCAATCTACATGCCGGTAACCTGGTAAAAGAACTGGCAAAGGAAATAAAAGGCGGCGGCGGCGGCCAACCGTTCTTTGCAACCGCCGGCGGCTCCGATCCGGAAGGACTCGACCGTGCGCTGGCAAAAGGCCGGAAATCGTTTTGATCAGGTGTGAGGTGTGAGAGATAACGTATGGGTAGTCCCCTATCTTTTCACACCTCATACCTCATACCTCATACCTCACCCCTTATACCTCACCCCTTATACCTCACCCCTTATACCTCACCCCTATCCGCTCATCATGCGCTGCCATCTGAAAATCTCTTTGCTGCTTTTTGCATTTCTCTTCGGTTTTACCGCTTACGGGCAGAAAAAAGGCGACGATTTTTCCTTTGTCTTCCTGACCGATATACACCTCCGGCCGGATTCGGTTGCTGCCAATGCTTTTTCGAAAGCGGTCCGCAAAGTGCGTGAAATCGATCCCGATTTTGTGCTCTCCGGCGGGGACCAGGTCTTCGACGTCATGCGTGGTAACCAGGCAAAAGGTGACTCACTCTTCCGGTTTTATGTGGAGCAAAGCAAGCGATTCGGTAAACCGGTGTACAATACCGTCGGGAATCACGAATTGTTCGGTATTTATAAGGAAAGTCCGGAGGACAGCAATCACCCGGACTATAAGACCGGGATGTATGAAAGATACCTCGGCGCTACTTATTATACGTTCCGTCACAAGGGCTGGCACTTTTTTGTCCTCAACGTGCTGGACGTAGAAAACCAGGCTTACATCGGTAATGTCGATGACCGGCAGATGTCCTGGCTGAAAGAGGAGCTCAGCCGGGTGCCGGCGGACGCTCCCGTCGTACTTGTGGTGCACATTCCGCTGGTAACCGCTTATGGCGACATCTACCCTGCAGCAGGCGGTGGGTCCGGAAAACCGCTTGTGCGTAACCGGGATGCTCTTTTGGAAGCTTTTAAAAATCATCGCCTTAAACTGGTGCTTCAAGGCCATCTTCATTGGTTCGAAGACCTTAATATTGAAGGAAAGACGCATTTTATCACTGGCGGTGCAGTAGCCGGCCGGCCGTCATGGAAAGGAGAGCGGCACGGCCCGAGAGGCTTTCTCAGATTTGACATCAAAAACGGGGAAGCCACTTACGAGTTTATTGCTTATGAGGGGTGAGGTGTGAGGTTTGAGGCGTGAGGGATGACCTTATGCCTCAAACCTCACGCCCCCCCATCTCAAACCTCATCACATTCATGAAAAAACTGACACTTCTTCTCGCGTTCATTCAGTCTGGCGTGTTCGCGCAACAAACACCATTTGATAAAACTGACTTGATGAAAGGCCGGGTCCCCGACCGCTTCTACCAGGCCGCTCCTATGGCGAGCTGGTCCGGCCCGGAAACAGTAAAGCTTTGGGACGGCAAGCGCTCATCGGTACTCCACCTACCCTCCGGGAAAACCACTACCGACACGGCCGACGCCCCGACGTCCAAAAGCCTGCGAATAAGAAACAACGACCTTTACCTGGTTTCGTCAACCGGTGAAATACAGCTCACAAATGATTCCCTGGTTGAGCAGAACCCACTTTTTTCACCCGACAGTAGTTTTATCGCCTATACCAAAGGCAACAACCTTTACACCTACAACCTGAAAGAAAAGCAAGAGCGGAAACTGACTTCCGACGGAACAGCCACTACGCTGAACGGCTATGCTACCTGGCTTTACTGGGAAGAAATATTCGGGCGCCCGACCAAATTCAGAGCTTATTGGTGGTCACCGGACAGCAAGACCATCGCCTATATGCGCTTTGACGAATCAAGGGCGCCTATGTTCCCTTTGTACAGCAGCGCCGGGCAGCATGGGCACATTGAAGAAACCCGTTACCCCAAAGCCGGTGACCCCAACCCTACCGCAAAGCTCGGGTTTATAGCGGCTTCCGGCGGCTCCACCACCTGGGCCGATTTCCCGGAAACGGAAGATCAGTATTTCGGTTGGCCGCAATGGCTTTCCGATGGCTCGGGCGTCATTCTCCAATGGATCAACCGGGGCAATGATCACCTGAAAATTTTCAGGATTAACCCGAAAAACGGATCAAAAAGCCAGATTTACGAAGAACAGCAAAAAACCTGGATTTCGATTGACGAATCTCAGGAACGGCTTCATATTATGGAACCGACCCGGGAAATGGTAGTAGTGAGCGACCAAACCGGCTGGAAGCAACTTTACCTGTACAGCCTCGACGGCAGGTTGAAAAACAAGATTACGGACGGCAAATTCACGGTAACCGAGCTCTATGGAGTCGATTCCAAAACCAGGACCGTATACTTCCAGGCCCGCGGGATTGAAAATTCGGCACGGTTTGATCTCTACCGCGTCGGGCTCGATGGAAAAAACCTGAAGAGGCTAACCTTCGGTACCTTTAATCACCGTGACATACAGCCGGCACCGGGGCTGCAGTACTTTATCACTACTTACTCCAACCTCAATACTCCCCCGCAAACGGCAGTTATTGACAACCAGGGAAAGATCGTGAAGGAGCTGGGCAATACCAGGGGCGATCAATTTGACCGGTACCGACTGGCTAAAACAGAGCTTATCCGCGTAAAAAGCGACGACGGCCTGTATGAGCTTCCCATGGTGATTACCTACCCCGAAAACTTCAGAGAAGGCGTGCGCTACCCCGTCCTGATCAGCATTTACGGCGGCCCCAATGCCGGGACCGTATTTGACCAATGGAACTGGAACCCCGCCCGGCAATGGCTCGCAGAAGAAGGACTGGTACAGGTCGCTTTTGACCACCGGGCAAGCGGTCATTTCGGAAAGGAGGGACAAAACTATATGTACCGGAATCTCGGCGAGTGGGAAATAAAGGATTATTCGGCCATGGCGCGCTACCTGATCAGCAAGGGCATCGCCGATCCTGAAAGAATAGGTATAACCGGGTTTAGTTATGGCGGTTATATGAGCTGTCTCGCGCTTACAAAAGGGGCAGATGTATTTACCCACGGTATGGCAGGAGGTAGCGTCACCGATTGGAAATATTATGACAGCGCCTATACCGAACGGTTTATGGACACGCCGGCGGATAACCCGGAAGGATATAAGACGAGCAGCGTTTTAAACTATGTCGACCGTTACAAGGGAGTGCTCCAGATTGTTCACGGTACCATGGACGACAACGTACATATGCAGAACAGCATTCAGCTGATCAGCGATCTGCAAGACCGCAAAAAAGACTTTGAATTTATGCTCTACCCGGAAGGCAGGCACGGTTTCTCCGGCAACCACGGCCTTCATTTCCAGAATCTGAAAAACGAGTTCATCTACAAACACCTGCTCAGGAAGGAAATGCCGGCAGCGCTCAGGAAATAGACATAAGCGGCGGGGGACCGGACCTTAGCGGTCTACCTCGCCCATCACAACGTCTATTGAACCGATAATCGCTACAAGGTCAGCCAGTAGTCCTCCCCTGGCGAGCTCAGGTAGTACTGACAGATTGTTGAAAGAACAGGCGCGCGCTTTACACCTGACAGGCTTATCGGATTTACCGTCGGTTCTGAAAAAGAAACCCAGCTCGCCTTTGGAGCTCTCGGCCCGTACGTAAAAATCCATGGCCTTCGGCCTGATTTTCTTGGGTACTGCCGCCTGCGGATCAAAATCCGGGGTCCGACGGAGTGCCCCGGTCAGTTGCGCCAGGCATTGCCTGATAATTTTTAAGGATTCTCGACATTCGGCAACGCGAACCCAGTTCCGGTCCCAGCAGTCACCGGTTTTACCCATAGCGCCACTCCCGACCGGGACGTCGAAGTCAAGTTCGGGATAGACCGAATAACCATCGATTCGCCGCAGGTCGTACCGCAGCCCGGAACCCCGCAGCACGGGTCCGCTGCAGCCATAATTGATCGCAAGCGGCAAGTCGAGCACGCCTACATTGGCCGTCCGGGCAACAAAGATCCTGTTTTCTACCACGAGTTGCTCCAGCTCCTTCAGCTTTGGTTCCAGGTAGGTTGCAAATTCCGCGCAACGCTCCTCGAAACCCGTCGGCAAATCATAAAACAGCCCGCCTATCCAGATATAGTTATAAAGCATGCGGGCGCCGCTCACCCACTCAAGCAGCCTCAGTATCTGTTCCCGGTCCCGCATCATCCACAAAAAAGGGGTATAAGCGCCAATATCCAGCGCATACGTACCGATGGCAACGAAATGCGATGCCAGACGATTTAACTCCGCAACCAATACTCTTATATATTCTACCCGCCGCGGGATTTCGTTTTCTATACCCAGCATACGCTCTACACCCATGGCATAGGCATGCTCCGAATTCATGGCCGCTACGTAATCCATCCGGTCCACGTAGGGAATTACCTGGTTAAATGGCAACGCTTCGGCATGCTTCTCGAAACAACGGTGGAGGTAGCCCAGATGCGGTACGACATCTACCACCAGCTCGCCGTCGGTCACGACTTCCAGTCTCAACACACCGTGCGTGGAAGGGTGCTGAGGCCCTACGTTGAGAATCATCTCGCTGGCCTTCAGCCTGGTGTGGTCGTATTTGTTCGGAGCAGAATTGACAAGGTGCTCCTCTTTGTATTGATACTGAATGATATCGGACATGCCGCTACTTTTTCCTAAATTACACTTCGTAAAAATAAAGAAAAATACACTGGGAAGCACTATTCACCTCGCCGTACCCACTGTTCCGCCGGGCCCGGCCCGGTTTTGAAAATATTTCAAAAAAAATTACATGTATATACAACTATTTTCTTTTGTTTTGTGTTGCCTTAATAAATAGAAATCAAACAAAATACACATGTCAACTGCACAATGGAACCTGGATCCTTCGCATAGCGAACTGCGATTCAAAGTAAAGCACCTTGGAATTTCAAGCGTAAGCGGGAGCTTCGAAGTCATAAGCGGCTCGCTGTCTTCAACAGACGACACCTTTAAGCAGGCCACAATCAGTTTTCACGCCGATGCCGCATCGATCAATACCAACAACGCGGACCGTGACAACCACCTTAAAAGCGCGGATTTTTTTGACACCGAAAATTTCGCCACCCTGGCATTTGAAGCCAAGGACGTAGACCTTACCAAAGGCAAAATCAGGGGTCTTCTGACCATCCGGGGAAATTCCATCCCGGTAGATCTGGAAGTGGACTTTGAAGGCGTAGCGAAAGATCCCTGGGGCAATGAGAAAGCGGGTTTCTCCGTTTCCGCAAAAATCAAGCGCTCCGAATTCGGCCTTACCTGGAACACGGCCCTGGAAACCGGCGGCCTCCTGGTAGGTGACGACGTAAAGATAACCGGGGAAGCGCAGTTCGTAAAGAACGCTTAAGCCCGGCGCAACAAACCAATAGTACCCCGTCGATCCCGGTAGTACCGCGGCTGTGAAAATCAGCCTGGTACGCCGGGATTAGTCCTGTATCTCAAACCCGGTTGGTTCGATCCATTTCCCGCCTTTTCTGGAGGACTCCCGGACCATTAATTCGGGTTTCAGCACCCGCGTCTCGTAAAACATATGCGGCTTTTTCGTTTCAATCATATCCAGCAGAAGTTCCGCCGACTGCCGCCCCATTTCAAAGGTAGGCTGCACCATCGTGCTGAGCGGCGGATCGATGAGCGATGAAAACGCCAGATCTGAAAATCCCATCAGGGCCACATCCGCAGGCATTTTGTACCCGAGCTGTCGCAAGGCTGCATGCGCCCCTATGGCAATGCGGTCGCTGGCCGCAAAAATAGCATCCGGCCGTTGCTTGAGCGCCATGAGCTGATAGGCCGCATCGGCCCCTACTTCGTGCCTGAAATCTCCGGTTACAATCCATTCGTCCCGCACCTCCAGGCCATATTTAATCAGCGCGTCTTTATACCCCTGTGCACGGTTCCGGCTAATGGCCAGGCTGAGGTGCCCGGCAATGTGCGCAATCCTCCTGCAGCCTTCCCTGATCAGGTGCTCGGTTGCCTGGAACGCGCCGCCGTAATCATCCACAAGCACCTTGTGGGTTTGAATTTCCTCCACAGCCCGGTCAAAAAAAACAATCGGGATGCCGTTTTCGGCTAATTCCCTGAAGTGATTGTGTTCCAGCGTGCCACTGGCGATAGAAACCAGCAGGCCGTCAACCCGCCGCGACGCAATGTGGCGGGTCCCGGAAACTTCTCTTTCGTAAACGTCATGACTTTGAAAAATCATTACCTGGTAACCGCGCTGATAGGCAACATCCTCTATTCCACCTATAACGGAGGAAAAAAAAGGGTTGGAAATATCCGGGACAATAACACCGATGCTGTAAGTCCTGTGGTTCAGAAGGCTAAGCGCGAAAGGGTTGGGTGTGTAGTGCCGCGCGCGCGCCAATTCAAGCACGCGGGCTTTTGTTTCCGCGCCGATTTCCGAGCTGTCGCGCAGTGCCCTGGACACCGTCGATTTCGATATCCCCAATTCCTTCGCCAGCTCCTTTATGGTAACAGTTTGCCTCGTCATCACCACAACACATTAGAATAATACAAAATAAATCCAAATACGGGTAAACAAATGTACGCAACAACGTACAATAAAAATGACGATAAAATCCGATTTTTCCCGTAACCTGTCCAAATCGCAACCGTTCCCGGGAACGGTTGCGCAAAAATATATTGTTTTTTTGACACACTTTCCTTGCATATCACATTGTAGCCTTCTATACTCAAAGAGCGGACGTGCAACGCGCCTGAAGCGACATTCACGGCTAATCTTGTTTTTTTCCTATCTCAATTTTCCATTTTCTATGGGTACCGAACATTCTCCAGCAGCAGTACAGACCGCGCTTCGTAAGTCGGAGCGCATGGAATTATTGCTCACCGATGTGGTTCGAAATGGCAATTACAAGTCGTATTGCGAACTTTTCAGGCGTTACTACAACGCCATGTGCGTCTATGCCATGCGTGTGGTCACTTACCGCGAAATTGCCGAGGAAGTGGTCTCCGACGTCTACATGAAACTTTGGAAAAACCGCGAGCAGATTACCGTTCATACTTCGTTCGAGGCTTACCTGTATCGCTCTGTACGCAACCAGGCGCTCGACTATCTCAAACTGAAGTCGTACCGGCCTCAGAAAAACGACACCCTCGACGTAATCGACAAAAGCAACTCATACGCAGACTGGCACACGCCCTTCGAGGAATTGGCTTTTAACGAGCTGTACCTTGAAATCGAGTCTTTTGTCAGCGCCCTTCCCAAACAGTGCCAGCTCATCTTCCGGCTGAACCGCGAGAACGGATTGAGGTACCGTGAAATCGCCGACGAACTGCAGATTTCCATAAAAACAGTGGAAACCCAAATGGGAAGAGCCCTCAAACTGTTGCGCAAACGCCTGTCGGAGCACCGTCTCGTAGCGTGACCACGCTGCAAAAGCCAGTAGAAATACATGGCAAAAGTGATATTAATGAAGGCATGTAATAACTTTACATACCAATCTTCCAAAAAAGTTAAACCAGAGTACTTATTATTTTATGGCATTAGAACAAACATGGCGCTGGTTCGGGCCCAATGACCCGGTTTCGCTGCAGGATGTGAGGCAGGCCGGTGCAACCGGGATTGTAACGGCGTTGCACCATATCCCCAATGGCCAGGTATGGTCCACTGAGGAAATACGCAAGCGAAAAAGTGAAATTGAGCGCGCCGGTCTCACCTGGTCGGTGGTGGAGAGTATCCCCGTTCACGAGGCAATAAAAACGAGGTCCGGAGACTATAAAACCTATATCCAGAACTACAAGGAATCGATTGCCAATCTCGGAAAACAAGGAATTGATACCGTTTGCTACAATTTCATGCCGGTCCTGGACTGGACCCGGACCGACCTCGATGCCCCGATGCACGACGGCTCCACAGGGTTGCGTTTCGATGCGGTGGAATTTGCAGCATTTGACCTCTTTATCCTCAAAAGGAAAGGCGCCATCCAGGATTACCCGGAACAACTCCGGAACGAGGCGTTCACCTGGTTTGAAAATGCGTCCCCGGAGGCGCTCAGGAAGCTGGAAAGAAATGTGATCGCAGGCTTGCCGGGAAGTGAGGAAAGCTTTTCAATAGAGGAATTCGCCGACGTGCTCGATACCTATAAAAACATTGGCGACTTCGAACTGCGTAACCATCTTTATGAGTTCGTCCGCGAGATTGCCCCCGTAGCCCTGGAAGCGGGCATGCGGCTTTCCATCCATCCGGACGATCCCCCCTATCCCATTCTCGGGCTTCCCCGCGTGGTCAGCACAGAAGATGATGCCCGCGCATTGCTGGAAGCATCGGACCTCGCCGCCAATGGTATCTGTTTCTGTACCGGCTCCTATGGGGTCAGACCCGACAATGACCTGCCCGGCATGGTGCGCCGCCTGGGCAACAGAATTCATTTCGTTCACCTGCGTGCTACCAAACGAGAGCCCAACGGAAGCTTCTTCGAGGCCGACCACCTCGATGGCGACGTTGATATGTACGGCGTAATGTACGAGTTGCTTAAAGAACAAAAGCGTCGCCGGGAAGAAGGCCGGACGGATCTCAGAATTCCTTTCCGCCCGGACCACGGGCACAGGATGCTCGACGATCTCAACGGCGGCAAAAGAACCAACCCGGGATACACCGCTATCGGACGTCTCCGGGGACTGGCTGAGCTGAGAGGTCTCGCCTACGGTATAGAACGAAGCTGGTAATAAAACCCGAAATCAAATGCCCGACTGCAAAGGTTGGGCATTTTTCTTATTTTTGTACCTTAATCATTGATCAGAAATCCATTCAAGAGGTAAATCCTCCAAAAATTAACTATGGGAAAATTCGTATCCTTTGGCGAGGTTCTGATGAGGCTCAGCACGCCTGGCGCGAGTCGTTTTGAACAGGCGCGGCAATTCAACATCACCTACGCGGGAGGAGAAGCAAACGTTTCTAGCGCTCTTGCTTATTGGGGACATAAAACTGCCCACGTGACCCGCTTTCCTGACTCTCCGGTCGGGCGCGCTGCTGCTCAATACCTGCAGTTCCACGGGGTTGACATTTCAAATATTCTCTATGGTGGTGAACGCATAGCGGTCTATTACCTGGAAACCGGCAGTGCGCTCCGGCCCAGCCAGATCGTTTACGACCGCTATCATTCTTCGTTTGCCGAGTTAAACCCGGCTGATTTCGACTGGGACTCTATCCTGAAGGATGCCTCGTGGTTTCACTGGGCAGGGATTACGCCGGCACTTTCCCAGGCAGCCGCCGATGCGCTTCTCGATGGCATCAAAACCGCCAACCGGTTGGGAATACCCGTGTCAGGCGATATTTTCTACCGTTCCAATCTCTGGAAATACGGGAAGAAACCTTCCGATATATTACCCGCACTCACCGAAGGAACCAACCTTGTAATCGCTAACCCCATCAACCTGAAGGATATTTACGGCATTGAATCCGACTCCTTCATCGACGGCTGCGAGAAATTCAAAGCGGCGTTCCCGGCCGTAACCAGAGTGGTCGACACCCATCGCACCTCCATCAGCGCCTCGCACAACCTGCTGCGGGCCTATCTATGGAACGGCAATGAGGTGCTGGAAACCAAAGACATCGAAATTAACCCGATCATAGACCGGGTAGGCGGCGGCGATGCATTCATTGCCGGGCTGATACACGGACTAATGACTTTCAATGACGAGCAGCGGGCGCTGGAGTTCGGTGTTGCTGCGTCGGCGCTCAAACACACCATTGAAGGCGATGCGCTGATCAGCACAGAGGCAGAAGTTGAAGCAATTCGCCAGGGCGACATAACAGGCAGGATTAAACGATAAACCGGATATGGCTTCATTAAATCAATTGACCGCTATTTCCCCGGTCGACGGTCGCTACTACAACCAGGTAACCGTTCTTTCAGAGTATTTTTCCGAGTATGCATTGATCCGGTACCGGGTCCATGTGGAAATAGAATATTTTATCGCACTCTGCGAAGCCCGGGTCCCCCAGCTTGCGGAAGTGGACCAGGCGCTTTTCCCGAGAATGCGGAAAATTGTCGCGGACTTTTCGGAGGCGGACGCCCTTTGGATCAAGGAAAAGGAAAAGGAAACCAACCACGACGTAAAGGCGGTTGAATACTTCGTCAAAGACCGGTTTGAACAACTCGGCCTGTCCCGTTTTTCAGAGTTCATTCATTTCGGCCTCACCTCGCAGGATATCAACAACACTTCCATTCCGCTGTCTGTAAAAGATGCACTGGAAAAGACCGTATTGCCGCTCTTCCGCCAGGTGCTTTTCATTCTTCGCCGTACGGCAATAGAATGGCAGAATGTGCCTATGCTCGCCTTTACACACGGGCAGCCTGCTTCTCCCACCCGGTTGGGCAAAGAATTCCAGGTATTCGTGGAGCGCCTCGGAAAACAGCTCGATTTGCTGGCGCAGGTGCCCCACTCGGCAAAATTCGGCGGTGCAACCGGCAACTTTAATGCCCACCACGTGGCCTACCCGGAAACCGACTGGATGGATTTTGCCAACCGCTTTGTGGCATCGCTCGGGCTTGCCAGAAGTAAATACACCACCCAAATCGAGCACTACGACAACCTTGCGGCGACCTGTGATGCGCTCAGGCGACTCAATACCATTCTGATCGATCTGTGCCGGGATGTATGGACCTATATTTCCATGGGCTATTTCAAACAGAAAATCAAGGAAGGAGAGGTCGGTTCATCGGCGATGCCACACAAGGTAAACCCTATTGATTTTGAAAACGCCGAAGGCAATCTGGGGGTGGCCAACGCGCTGCTGGAGCATTTTTCGGCGAAGCTCCCTATTTCAAGAATGCAACGCGATCTTACCGATTCAACGGTATTGCGCAATATCGGGGTTCCGGTTGCGCACCAGGTCATCGCCCTCAATTCCCTGCTGAAGGGGCTCGGCAAGCTCGAGCTGCACGAGCAGGCCTTAAAAAGAGACCTCGACGAAAATTGGGCTGTGGTGGCGGAAGCCATCCAGACAGTCCTTCGAAGAGAGGGTTTCCCGAAGCCATACGAAGCGCTGAAAGCGCTCACACGAACGAAGGAGAAAATAACCCAGGAAACCATTCGGCGCTTTATCGACGATCTTGAAATCGCAGAAGCAGTAAAAGAAGAGCTGCACAAAATATCGCCATTCAATTATCTTGGAATGACGGAGGGGTAGAGGTAAGGTATGAGCCGTGAGGTATGAGGTGTGAGCGGTCGGCTTTAGGCTTGCACCTCATACCTCATACCTCACCCCTTCTTATCACTATGCCCAAGGTTTTTTTTGGGCGCTACGAGATCCCGTACGCGCTGTTTCAAGTCTTTTATTTCGGGAAAGCCGCCTGCTGTTTTCCGGTCCCAGACGATTTCGTCTCCAATCAGAATGGTAAATTGTCCTGCGGTTTCCGCCGGACAAAGTGTCACGCCCCGCAGGTCATCCACAAACGTGGTCAGCAGTTCCTGGCTGATCCAGGAAGCTCTGAGCAGCCAGCCGCATTTGGGGCAATACTGAATGGTAACCAGCGGTTTCATGGGCGATTCAGAAAGTTTTCCACCAATACTTCCGCTTTCGCAAGGGTATCTTCCAGCCGGTCATTCCATAGGACCACATCAAACTGGTCCTTAAAGCCTGATTCATAGCGGACTTTCTCCATGCGCCGGTTCAGCGATGCCTCATTCTCGGTACCTCTCGCATTGAGGCGTTTGTAAATTTCTTCTTCGGATGATACGCCCACAAAAATGGCCAACGCCTGGTCCTTATAGACTTCCTTCAATTTAAGGCCGCCTTTTACGTCCACGTCGAAAACAACAGTCCTGCCGCTTTTCCATAAACGTTCTATTTCGGCGCGGAGCGTTCCGTAAAAGTTATCGCGGTAGACCTCCTCCCATTCAACAAATTCACCATTGGCTATCTTTTCCCGGAAGGTCTCCGGGGATAAAAAATAATAGTCTGCCCCGTCTACCTCATGGGCTCGCGGCTCACGGGTACAGGCAGAAATCGAGAATGCAAGTTTTTCTGGAAACGCCTGCAGGAGATGGCGTACAATAGTCGTTTTTCCGGACCCGGAGGGGGCAGAAAAAATAATCAGCTTACCTTGAGGAGACACCGGATGACAATATGACAGTTAAACTACTTGCTGTTAAAGCAAATTCAATTTGATTTTGATCGTATTCACCAGATTATCCGGACAGGTTTTCCGTTCCAGCTTGTTGCACAACGAGTCCTTGATGCACTTTGCCAGGTGATACTCGTTAATACAGGGCATACACACATCCATATTTGCCCTGAAATGATTTTTCTCTTCCTCCGTAGCCTCACCATCCAAAATTGCCTGAATCATCCTCATGCACTTCTCGTGGTTCTCGCATGATGTTTTCATCCCTGCATTTAACGCTCCGTCAACCGAACTATTGGACGTCATATCCATTCAAAAACGCTGTTTGCTAAACTGATAAATTATGTCTTTGCTGATAGGTAAACCTCAGTAGGCCCTAAAAAAGTTTCACATCAGGCGTCATATCCCATAGATGTTGCATAATTTTTCAGTTTCTCTTTCAGGAGGTTGCGTGCACGGTGCAGCCGTGACCGCACCGTACCGATCGGAATGTCCAGTATTTTGGCCATTTCCTCATAGGTAAAACCCTCGATATCGCAAATAATAATCACGGTTCTGAAATCGACAGGCAACGAGTTCAGCGCATTGGCCACCTCGTCTCCAATCATATCCTGCACGGTGTTCGCCCGCAGATCCACAGTCGTCTGTACCTCCCCGCCCTCTTCCGAATTGTAGGTGGTCTCAATTTCCTGGTAGTCTACCTTGGCAGGCTCTTTACTGCGTTTCCGGTAGTCGTTGATGAAGCTGTTTTTAAGGATGCGGAACAACCACGCCTTGGCGTTGGTCCCCTGCTCAAATGACGAAATAAACCGGAATGCCTTCAAATAAGTGTCCTGCACCAGATCATGCGCATCATCCTCGTCCATCGTAAGCCGGAACGCGAAGTTGTACATGGAGTCAATATGAGGCAAAAACTCCCGGTTAAATATGTGATAACGTTGATCGTCCGTTGATTCCTCTTTCACGTTTTTTGACATGGCTACTGACATAATCCTTACAATTTACTAATTCAAATCATAAAAATGTCACTCGAACTTATAAAACTTAACGTCTGAAACAAGGTGACAATTGCCCAAGAGTTACTTTTTCACTAGTTGTCAACTCGAGTAGTGGTAAGTAAAAAACTCGCGCCAGGTAGGATATCCCGTCAATTTGGCAGCTTCTATTGTTTTACGAAAGATTGCCAGATGAGGATGCCCGTCATCGTAAAAACACTGCTGGCCACGATTCTGATCACCGTATAGAGAATGAGATTGAGCGAATTGGCCTCTATTAAAAACAGCATGGCGGAGTGCAGCAGCACAAGCGGAAAAACAACCCGCGTAAAGACGACAAAGCCCACCCGCCTCAGCGAGAGCGTGACCAGCTCTTCGCCGCTCAGCCGCGCCTGGCGATCTATCACAAAGCTCCGCGCATAGGCAACCGCCACGGTCGCCGAAGCATGAAGTCCCAGGGTATTCATGAACATGTCGAGCACGATACCGGTGAGAAAAGCGATGAGCAGGTACAGCATCTTGTCCATCTCCGGCGGCAATACCAGGATGGCCCCTATATAAAGAAAGCAGAATGCATAATTAAACAGGACCAGGTCCCGCAGGAACAGGATCTGCACGATAAGGCAGAAAAGCAGACTGAAAGTGTAGAAAAGTGCGTTCCTGAGACTCATGGCTGGCGATCGGCGTTTTCTTTCAGACGCTCCAAATCCGGGAGCATGTGGTTCTTGATGACATATACGTACCCGAGCGTTCTGAAATCGGTGGAGAGCCGGAGATCAATGTTATAAGAAGCCTCACTGGAAGGCGACTCGACTTTTTTCACAAACCCTACGATAACACCGGGCGGAAAAACCTGGTTATAGCCCGAAGTATAGGCAGTATCGCCGACTTCTACCTTTTTAAAACGCGAAATATCCAGCAGCTTTACTTCATCTACATTTTTCCCGTTCCAGACTACCGTGCCGATTTCCCCGCTCCCGGGCAGCTCGGTCGACACCATGAAACGACTGTGTAAAATGGACGTCACCACCGACATCCTGGGCGAACAATGCAGTACCTTGCCCACTACGCCTGTCGCGGAGATAACACCCATGCCCGGTGCAATCCCGTCCAGGCTCCCCTTATCGATCGTCAGGTAATTGTTGGCCATATTGGTCTGGATATCAATAACCTTAGCCAACGTATATTCATATCGGGAAGCGAACGTAGAATCGGGAATATAGCCGGCCGGAGCCTGTACCGGCCTCTCCTGTAGCAACCTGGTCAACTCCTGGTTCAGCCTTACATTTTCTTCGGCAAGCTGACGGTTCACTTCACGCATACCGACATACTCTTTTACCGTATTGGCAAACCCCAGAACCGAAGCCACATACCAGTTGGAAGTGTTAAAATACAACACCCCCCAGGATGTATTGCTCCCGACCAACAACCGGAAGCAAACCACTTGCAGAAAAACAAAAAAAATAAAACTCCGGTGTCGCGAGATAAACGCAAATAACTGTGACATTGGACGGCTGGGTCTCAGGCCGTCGTCAGGTCATGAGAACCGGTTTATACAATTCTAGGTTCTTCAATACTTCACCAGTTCCGCGTACTACGGCCTTCAGCGGCTCATCGGCCACATGGACCGGAAGCTTTGTTTTACCGGCTATGCGCTTGGCAAGCCCATGGATAAGAGCCCCGCCGCCGGTGAGATAGATACCATTCTTGTATATATCCGCAGAAAGCTCGGGCGGAGAAATCTCGAGTGCTTTCATGACCGCATCCTCAATCTTGGAAATCGATTTATCGAGCGAATAAGCAATTTCACTGTACCCGACTTTTATCTCTTTCGGAATTCCCGTCATCAGGTCGCGGCCACGGATTTCGTAGTCTGCCGGGGGATTTTCAAGCTCGGGAAGCGCGGAGCCGATCGACATTTTGATCATTTCCGCAGAACGTTCCCCGATCAGGAGATTGTGTTCACGGCGCATATAATCCACGATATCCCGCGTAAATACATCGCCGGCAATACGTGCAGACTGCTCACAGACGATACCGGAAAGGGCAATTACCGCAATTTCGGTAGTCCCTCCGCCAATATCGACGATCATGACCCCGTTGGGCTGTGTAATATCAATCCCGATACCGATTGCGGCGGCAATAGGCTCATGTACCATGTACACCTCTTTTGCCCCGGCATGGTCGCAGGAGTCTTTTACGGCACGCTTTTCCACTTCGGTGATTCCCGAGGGAATACATACCACCATCCGGTGCGAAGGAGAGAAAAAGCGGCTGCCCGGCCCGATCATTTTGATCATGCCGCGAATCATCATTTCAGCAGCCGTAAAGTCGGCTATTACTCCATCGCGGAGCGGCCGGATCGTCTTGATATTTTCATTGGTTTTTTCATGCATCTGCATGGCTTTATGACCAATTGCCAATATCTTGCCGCTCATTTTGTCGATCGCAATGATAGACGGTTCGTCGACTACAATTTCATCTTTATGTATAATCAGGGTATTGGCCGTACCCAAATCGATCGCTATATCACTAGTCAAAAAATCAAATAACCCCATCCTTAAATCCTAATTATTCTTTCTTCCTGTATTATGGTTTGCAAAAATAAAGATAATTAGATACAATCAAAGTGTATTTTTAGATTTCAGGCGTTCTCTAATACTTTTTTAAGAAGTTGTCATTTTCGGCCTAATTTCTAAATACTCGTTACCTTTGCACCATGGGCATTCGATCAAATTTAAGCAGGCCATTGGCCCGGTTTATAGCCAATCAGGAATCACGCTGGATAGAAGACCCGGTGGAATTTCAGAAAAAATGGCTGTCAAAACTCGTTAAAACAGCCATTCCGACACAATTCGGAGCGGATCACCGCTTTGCGGAAGTCCGTACTTATGACGACTTCAGGCAGGCGGTTCCCATACGTGACTATGAAGGTCTGAAGCCTTATATCGAGCGTATCAAAAAGGGCGAGGAACATGTGCTCTGGCCCGGTCGTCCATTGTATTTTGCCAAGACTTCGGGTACAACGTCAGGCACCAAGTACATCCCCATTTCGGGCGATTCGATCAGCAACCATATTGACTCGGCACGTAACGCCATTCTGAGTTATATCAACCAAACAGGAAAGTCCGGTTTCCTTGACAAGGGACTTATTTTTTTGTCCGGCAGCCCTGTTCTCACCGAAACCAGCGGCATAAAAACCGGCCGCCTTTCCGGCATTTCCAACCACCACGTTCCGGCTTACCTGAGAAGCAACCAGCTGCCCAGCTATGAAACGAATTGCATTGAAGACTGGGAGACCAAACTCGAGAAGATTATCGACGAAACCCTCCACCAGGAAATGGGATTAATCTCGGGGATTCCGCCCTGGATGCAAATGTATTTCGACAGAATCATCCAGCGCACCGGAAGACCTATCAAGGATGTATTTCCCGATTTCTCTCTGCTTATTTACGGTGGAGTCAATTTTGAACCCTACCGCGCACGCCTTTTCGAATCAATCGGAAAACCCGTCGACTCGATCGAGACCTACCCCGCTTCAGAGGGTTTTATCGCCTACCAGGACAGCCAGGAAGACGAAGGATTGCTGCTGCTCCTCAACACCGGTATCTTTTTTGAGTTTATCCCACTGGACAGCTATTTTTCCGATAACCCGCAGCGCCTGAGGCTGCAGGAGGTAGAAACCGGCAAAAGTTATGCGCTGGTCATCAACAACAATGCCGGCCTCTGGGGGTATTCCATCGGGGATACCGTGAAGTTTGTCTCTACCAACCCCTACCGCATCGTAGTTTCCGGCCGTGTCAAACACTTCATTTCCGCTTTCGGCGAGCACGTGATCGGGGATGAAGTTGAAAAAGCGCTGAAACATGCCATGGAACGGCATCCGGAAACGGTCGTAACTGAGTTTACCGTAGCGCCCATGGTAACTCCGGCGGAAGGCCTCCCCTATCATGAATGGCTGATCGATTTCGCGCGCCCTCCGAAAGACCCGGAAAAGTTCCGCGATGACCTGGATGCTGCCATGACCAGGCTGAATATTTACTACGATGACCTGATCACGGGGAACATCCTCCGAAAACTGGTAATCACCCCGCTGCGGGAAAACGCCTTTGTTGACTACATGCGCAGCGAGGGAAAGCTCGGCGGCCAGAACAAAGTCCCGCGGCTGTCAAACGACCGCGTCATTGCCGAAAAACTCGCGCAGTGGAAAAAAACGGATTAAGAATGAGTATCAAACGAATTGCAATATTGGGTTCGACCGGTTCAATCGGCACCCAGGCCCTGGAGGTCGTCAGCCATCATCCGAACCTCTTTTCTGTAGAAGTACTGACGGCGCAACAAAACGCCGATCTCCTGGTCGAACAAGCCCGGAAATTTCGCCCGAAGGAAGTCGTTATCGGGAATGAGGCGCTTCATTCAAAAGTATCGGAGGCCCTTTCCCCCCTCGGCATAAAGGTATACAAGGGTGATGCTGCAATTGCCGACCTGGCGGGCCAGTGCGAAGCCGATATGGTACTTACCGCCCTGGTAGGCTACGCCGGGCTGCTGCCGACGGTAAGAGCTATCGAGGCCGGCAAGCATATTGCGCTGGCCAACAAGGAAACCATGGTCGTTGCCGGCGAGCTGATCGCCCGGATGGCTTTGGAGCACCAGGTTTCCATTTACCCGGTGGACTCGGAGCACTCCGCGATTTATCAATGCCTGATCGGGGAAAACGAGCGCGATGTGGACAAAATAATCCTGACTGCCTCCGGCGGGCCTTTCCGGGGCAAAAGCCGCGAATTCCTTTCTACCGTCACCAAAGCCCAGGCGCTGAAGCATCCCAACTGGTCAATGGGTGCAAAGATCACCATTGACTCCGCAACACTGATGAACAAGGGCCTCGAAGTAATTGAAGCCCGCTGGTTGTTCGGTGTCATGCCCGCGCAGATTGACGTGGTCGTGCATCCGCAAAGCATCATTCATTCCATGGTGCAGTTCCAGGACGGCAGCATTAAAGCGCAGCTCGGATTACCGGATATGCGCCTTCCCATCCAGTACGCGCTTCATTTTCCGGGCCGGCTTTCCTCTAATTTCCCGCGTTTCAATTTCCTGGATTACCCGACCTTCACATTTGAAAAACCCGATACGGAAACGTTCCCCTGCCTGCGTATCGCCTATGAATCGCTTGAAAAAGGCGGCAACCGCCCCTGTGTGATCAACGCCGCCAACGAGGTTGCGGTCGCGGCATTTCTCAGGGATGAAATATCATTTTTGGAGATCCCCGAGCTGATTGAAAAAATAACGGGCAAAATTGATTATATTCAGAACCCAACCCTTTCGGATTATGTTCAGACAGATACGGAGACCAGGGCCAAAGCGTTAGAACTAGTCAACAATCGGAAATGCTGGATGTAAATTTGCTGAGTAAGTATCTGGCAGTCGCGTTGGCCAGTACCCTGAAATACCTCGGCGGGACTTTTACCGGGTTTGCTTTAGGACTTCACTGGACCGAAACCGCGCTTTGCTCCACCATAGGGATGATGTTCACCGTGGTACTGATCAACTATGCTGGCACCTCTGTCCGAAACTATATGGCCTCTGTCCGGAAAAGCAAGCCAAAACGCTTTACGCGCTTCAACCGTCTCGCGGTGAAAGTTTGGCGGGGCTTCGGTACAAAGGGTATTGCATTTCTTACACCGGCATTATTCACCCCTCCGCTCGGAAGCGCACTGCTGGTGGCTTTCAGGGCGTCGCGCAAGGGTAGCTTTTTGTGGATGCTGTTGAGCGGGCTCGTCTGGGGCGTCATTTTTACCCTGCTGGTTTATAGGCTTGAATTTATCAGACACTGGTTCACCTGAGTGATGACTTTCCCGACAGCAAATGAAATCGACGCAGCGCACGAGCGCATCCGGCCTTACATTCACCGTACGCCGGTGCTGACTTCAAAGCAGCTGAACCTGTTGGCCGGTGCGGAGATTTTCCTGAAGCCGGAAAACCTTCAGAAAGTCGGTGCGTTCAAGGCCCGGGGCGCATTGAACGCCGTGCTTTCTCTTTCCCCGGAGGAGCGAAAAAATGGTATTGTTGCACATTCTTCGGGCAACCATGCCCAGGGAGTCGCCTATGCATGCCAGGTAGCCGGCATCCCCGCCTATATTGTCATGCCGGAAAACTCGCCCCGGGTCAAAATCGATGCAGTCCGGGGATATGGCGCAGCGGTAAGCTTTTGCGAGAATACCCCGCAGGCAAGGCAAAAGGCAGCGGATCAGCTTCAGCATGAAACCGGCGCTGTTTTTGTACACCCGTACAACGATTACCGGGTAATTGCCGGCCAGGCCACAGCCGCCAAAGAACTGATAGAAGACCTCGACGAAGATCCCGATTTTCTGCTTTGCCCGGTCGGAGGCGGCGGACTGCTGAGCGGCACTGCCCTTTCGGCTCATTATTACGCCGCCGGAACTAGGGTGATTGCCGGAGAACCCGAGGGCGCAGCCGATGCTATTCTTTCTTTCCAGAAAGGTGAGATTACCAACGCGCCATTTGTCAAAACCATCGCCGACGGGCTTCTTACTACTTTGGGCGACAAAACTTTCGCGGTCATACAGGAACACGTAACCGACATTGTAACCGTTACGGACGCTGACATTATCGAGACTATGAAATGGATTTGGGAGCGTTTAAAAATCGTTGTCGAGCCTTCCGGGGTAGTCGCGCTGGCCGCAGTAATCAAGTACAAGGGTTTGTTCCGCGGGAAGAAACTGGGCGTGATACTGACCGGCGGGAACGTGGACCTAGGAAGTCTACCCTTCTGAAATGCTCACTTTCGCAATCCTGGTAGTTTCGGGCGTTACGCGTGCTGCGTGCCCCCCCCTGATGCCTACCAGCCAGACGATACACCCCTCACGGTCTGTCAGAACTCTCACTCTGCTCTTCGCCACAAGGTCTATTTTGAGGTCAATCAGCAGATCCGAGACCTTCTTTTTCCGACCTTTCATCCCGTAAGGACTGAAGGCGTCACCGGGTTCCCAATTTCTGAGCGCCAGCGGCAGGTGCAGCCTGTCGGCATCGAAATAGGCCACATTGCCCGTTGCCCGGGCTTCAAAATTCTCAGGTTTTTCAAAATAGACTACCTCAATTTCCCTACGATCCGTCAATGCCGTCTCCCGCTCAATTCCGGCAAGAATCAGCGTATTACGGTCTTTGACAATCCGGTGGGTGGCCGATAAAAAGATCTTGCCGGATAAACCGTCCAGCGTCCCGGCGATCTCCTTCGCCTGCCTGTAAGAAAATCCGAAAGGTTCCACGATTCTGTGAAGTTGGAAAGCCGGTGAAACCGCATTCCTTACCGCATCGATCTCTATGCGAATTTCGCCGTCGTGCTCCGAAACCGCTTCTTTCTCCCAGGACACCAGCGCATGCTCGAGCAAAAGTTCTGCCCCTCTCACCCGTTCGGCAACGTTGCCGACCGTGGAAGTCAATGAAGGATTGATTTTTCTCAATACGGGTACCACTTCTTGACGGATCCGGTTTCTGCGGTAATAAACGTCGCGGTTCGACTGATCCTCCCGCCATACCAAACCATTTTCTGCAGCATACTGCTCAATCTGTCCGCGGCTGAAATTCAGCAGCGGTCTTATTATCCTGCCGTTCCGGGGGAGCATGCCCCTTAGTCCCTTTACACCTGCCCCCCGAACCAGGTTGAGCAGCACCGTCTCTACCTGGTCGTCGGCATGATGGGCAACCGCGATCAGATCGTAGGCATATGTGTCAGCCAGCTCTGAAAACCACTCATATCGCAGTCTTCGGGCGGCCATTTGCGTAGATAACTTCCACTTTTCGGCGTACTCCCTGGTTTGAAACGTAATCTCGTGATAAGTAAACCCAAAATCTTTTGATAACTGCCTCACCAGCCTGGCATCAGCGTCCGAGGCCTCGCCTCTCAGGTTAAAATTACAGTGGGCAACCGCGCAGTCCCTTCCGGCTGCCCGGTAAAGGTGGGCCATCACCACGGAATCAACACCGCCGCTTACGGCCAGCAAAATACGCCCCGGGTGATCGGGGCCGGCCAGGAGGTCAGATTCTGTTAAAAATGATGATAACATAAACGCATCTTCTTACAGTCGTTATTTTTGCGCGGGATTTTGTGCAAAATAAAAACACAATGGGATTGCAACCAATTTAAGACTTCCTGCGTCTCTAAAAAAGAAATGATCAGATATCTCTACATAACGCTCGCACTCCTCATTCCCCTGCTCGGCAAGAGCCAGGCGCCTGCCGACACGAGTAAAATTGTTGAAATAATTTCAGCCGAAGACCTGACGATTATCAGCAATGAGGCCGGTGAAACCAGGAAACTGAAGCAAAACGTAAAACTCAGGCATGAAGGGGCGGTTATGTATTGCGACAGCGCTACCCAGCACGTGTTGTCGAATTTTATAGAAGCCTATGGCCGGGTTAAAATAGTGCAGGGAGATACCGTTACGGTTACGGGCGACACCCTCCACTATTTCGGGAATACCAAACTTGCGATCATGCTCGGGCGCAAGGCCCAGCTCATAGATGCTACCCGTACGCTGACTTCCCGAAGGCTGGAGTACGATATGATGAACGGCATTGCGAGCTATAAGACGCCGGGTATCACCGTAGACAAGTCAGACACACTGACCAGCAATACCGGCTTCTACAATGTCAGGAACAAAGAGTACACGTATTACCAGAATGTAAAGCTGGTGAGTCCCAAATACACCCTTACCACCGATACGCTATTGTTTCAATCCCTTACGAAGTGGACTTTCTTTAAAGGAAACACAAAAATAGCCAATAAGGACGGGGTGCTGATCGGCAAAAAAGGCAAGCACAATACCGAGACAGGGGAATCCATTTTCGATACGCGGACCACTGTAGATAACGAGTCTTATACCCTCACCGGAGATTCGCTTTACTATGACGAGCCCAACAAAAAGGGGTATGCACGCGGCCGGGTTGAAATGATCGCCAAAAAAGACAGCACCATACTTACGGGCAACGAAGCGATGTACCGCGGCGGCGAAGGTTTCTCAAAAGTATTCGGCCAGGCGCTCGTAAAGACCATTCTCTCCCGGGATACGCTCTTTATCAGGGCCGACACCCTGTATTCAATCGAAAACAGGGAAGACAGCACCAGGAAGATGATTGCCGACCGCAATGTATTCATCTATAAAACCGACTTCCAGGGCATTTGCGACTCGCTGACCTACAACAACGCAGACTCTATTATCAACTTTTACAAGAAACCGGTATTGTGGGGCGACCTCAACCAACTGGAGGCCGATTCGATTACCGTCTGGCTGGTCAACAGCAAGATCAATAAAATGCACCTGAGGGGAAACTCATTTGTTATTTCGGAAGACAGCCTTATCAAACAGTACAACCAGGTAAAAGGGCGAGTCATCCTGGCTTATTTCGACAAGAGAAGCAAAGTGGAGCGAGTTGACGTGGACGGCAACGGCGAAAGCATCTATTATGCGATGGATGACAAAGAAACGCTGATCGGCCTTAATCGTGTGCTATGCGGGAAAATGAACATAAGATTCGCCGAAGACAAGGTGCAGCGGATTGCTTTTCTGGGGCGACCGGACGGCCGGCTTATACCGCCGCACCTGATCAGACAGGGCGAACGCGAGCTGGAAGGATTTCAATGGCGCATTGAACAAAAGCCGACCAAGGAAGTAACTACCTGGCAGACCGCAGCAAAAATACCTGAAGAAAAGCGGAAGGCGAGATAACGAAAAATGTTAATATTTATTAAATGGATACCTGTTTTTTTTGATTTTATACGAAGCAGTGTATATTTTTGTACTAAAAGAGACACGGGGCAGCTCGGGCAACTGCTCCGGTCACCAGGTCGGAAAGTGTTTTTGGAACAGAAAAAAATTGAATAGCTATTGAAAAACTTTTAGGCAATGAGACACATATTCTATTTCCTGTATATTCTTCTATTGGGAGCAATCGCGACCAGTAGCGTATATGCGCAGGAAAAAGGAAGCCGTCTCAATATGGCCGGAAAGAATAAACCGACTGTTCCGAATCGTAAATCTCCGTTGTCTTTTTCTCCTTACAAAGTAAGCAATCAGCCGCTTATCCTGGAAAAATCGTCGGCAGTCAGCACGTATTACCGGACACTTCTTTTTGGCAACGCCCATGACACCGCTGCGCTCAGCGAAGATGGCCGAGAGGTAGAAACCAGTGAAGTTTCGGCGCCTCAGGCTATGTCGCCGAAGCCGGTTAGTTTTGAAAACAGCAGCCAGGAGAACGAAAACCTGTATGTAAACGATCGGATCGCGGTTAAAAACCTTTATCCGAACCCGGCAAATGAATATGCATTGCTCCAATACAATATGGGGCTCGACATAAAAGATGCAAAAGTCTCGCTATATAATGTACTGGGAGCAACCGTAAAGGAATATTCGCTTAATCGCCAATCTCAACAGCTCCATGTAGACACCCGCCAGCTCCCGAACGGGGTCTATTTCTACCAGCTAACGGTAGACGGACAGAAGGTTGCCACAAAGAAACTACTGGTCAGGCATCATCAATAAATAACACCTTGGCCACTGATTCTTTGCTTCTTCCAATATTATTTTCATTACCTTTGCGTACTTATGCAAAAGACTAAATTGAGGCAATACCTTTTCGTATTGGCAAGCCTTTTGTTGCTGGCTTCCTGTTCTAAGTTTTCTAAACTTCAGAAAAACGGTACGCAACAGGAAAAATACAGTGCGGCGCTTGAGTACTACAAAAAAGCAGAGTACTACAAAGCAGGCCTCCTCTTTGAGGAGCTCATCCCGCTTTTGAAAGGCGGCACCGAGGCCGAGCTGGCCGAATTCTACAATGCTTATTGCCAATATCACCAGGGGCTCTATTCTTCCAGCCAGTTTCTTTTCAAGAAGTTTTACGATACCTACGCACGCAGCTCTTATGCGCTCGAAGCCTATTACATGCATGCGTTTTCGCTTTACAAGGATTCTCCACCGGCCAGTTTGGACCAGTCCAATACCATGACTGCCATTTCAGCGCTTCAGGACTTTGTGAACCGATACCCGGACAGCCCCTTTCAGGATGAATGTACCAAGTACATCCTGGAGCTCCGGCAAAAGCTGGAATTGAAGGCCTATGAAAAAGCCAAGCTCTACTATAAGATCAGCGATTTTCAATTCTATTCACTGAAATCTTCGGTCATTGCCATCACCAACTTTCAAAAGGACTTTCCCGATTCGGGATACAACGAGGAGCTGGCATACCTGAAAGTAGACGCCCAGTACAACCTGGCCAAGAGCAGCCTTCCGAACAAACAGAAAGAGCGCTACCTGGATGTGCTTACCTTTTATCGGGCGTTTGTAGACAAATACCCGCAAAGCAGCTACGGACGCAGCGCCGAGAAGCTGTATAATGAAAGCCAGAAAGAAATAGAGAAGATCATCAAGATCGAAGAAGAAATCAAAAAGCAGAAGGAGCTGCAGGACAACGACCCGAATTCCCCTGCCAGGATATCAACCTCGGCCAGTCAGCCGCGGAACAATAAGTAAGAATCGAAGAACAACAGAATACAACAGGTAGAAAAATGGCAACAAATCCATCGATAATCACGCGTGATACAGATCGTATCGCTGAAAAAACAGGAAACCTTTATGAGTCGGTTTCTATCATTTCAAAGCGTTCCCGTCAGATTTCGAGCAAGGTGAAAGAGGAATTGAACAACAAACTTGCTGAGTTCGCATCAGGTGTTGATAATCTGGAAGAGGTTTTCGAGAACCGCGAGCAAATTGAAATCTCCAAATTCTACGAGCGCATGCCGAAAGCGAGCAGCATGGCAATTGACGAGTTTTTGGAAGACGGTACTTACAGCGCCTATCGCAATACAAACGCTGAAAAGTAAGCAATAAACCGGCTGAGGGGCCCACCGGGCTTTCAACCGGCATCCAAGTGCAGTAATTGACCGAAAAGGCTGCCCGAGAACTGTTCCTTAACCAAAATGGGGCGCAGCATCCCGGTCGGCCTTTTTGCCTGTTCAGGCATGAGGGGGAGCGCCGAGTTGAAGATCTTTTTTATAAAGTAGCCGCCAGTCCTTAAACCCTTGTCGTTCATCGCCCACAGCTCCATGAAACCGTTACAATCAAAAAAAATACTAATCGGTGTCACCGGTAGCATTGCCGCTTACAAAGTATGCCACCTGGTACGCCTGCTCGTAAAGGAAGGTGCGGAAGTACGGGTGATCATGACAGCTTCTGCCCGCGATTTCGTAACCCCGCTCACACTTTCCACACTTTCCAAAAACCCTGTTCTTGGCAGTTTTTTCGAAGACCGGGAGACCGGTGTCTGGAACAATCACGTTGAGCTGGGTCTATGGGCAGACATTTTACTGATTGCTCCTGCAACCGCTCATACATTGGCAAAGTGTGCGAACGGTATCTGTGATGACCTCCTCCAGGCGGTTTATCTTTCTATGCGGTCTGGCGTTTACTTCGCCCCTGCTATGGACCTTGATATGCTTCAGCACCCGGCCACCCAGGCTAACCTCGATCGCATCCGCTCTTTTGGCAACCGGGTTATCAACCCCGGCTACGGTGAGCTGGCCAGTGGATTGACAGGCGCCGGCAGGATGGCCGAACCTGAAGAAATATTGCAGGTATTGACCGTCCATTTCTCCGCCCGCCCGGAAGCAGCAGGTAAAAAAGTACTCATCACCGCCGGGCCTACACAGGAAGACCTTGATCCCGTCCGCTTTATCAGCAACCATTCCTCCGGCAAAATGGGGTATGCGCTGGCCAAAGCTTTTTCCAATGCGGGCTGCGAGGTTACTGTCATAGCAGGCCCGGTCAAACTGGCCGCACCGGAAGTCTCCGAATTTGTGCCGGTCCGATCTGCCCGCGAGATGTACGAGGCTACGGTTTCCCGGTTCGAGAAATTTGACCTGATCATTTTTGCAGCCGCTGTCGCCGACTATGCTCCCGCGCACAAGGCACCCGAAAAAATAAAAAAGGATGGCGATACCCTGTCGCTTGACCTGGTAAAAACCATTGATATTGCCGCGACGATCGGGCGGTCCCGCCTATCCCATCAGCTGCTTATGGGCTTCGCACTGGAAACCCAGCATGAGCTTGAAAACGCAAAAGCGAAGCTTGCGAAAAAAAACTTCGATTTCGTCGTGCTGAACTCACTCAAGGATGCTGGGGCAGGGTTTGGACATGAAACCAATAAAATACGCGTTATAGACAGGGAGCAAAACGTAACTACCTTTGATCTGAAACCTAAAAACGAGGTGGCAAACGACCTGTTGGAAATAATTCTGAACAAATGGCAAAAAGAACAGCAATTCTCCTGAAGTTTCTGGCGCTCGTTTTTATGATGGGTTACGGCCGGCTCTCTGCGCAGGAGCTCAATTGTACGGTCAATGTAAGCTTCGACCAATTGGCCGGCCGGAACATTGACCAGCAAGTCATCCAACAACTGAAAACCTATATAACGGACCTGCTCAATAAAAGAAGCTGGACGACCGACCAGTTCTCCCAGGAAGAACGTATCAAGTGCAACCTGAATATTAACGTTGTACAGTCTCCCAGCGTCGGTTCCTACCAGGCACAGGCTGTTTTTACGGTCAGCCGCCCGGTTTTCAACGCCAACTACGAGACCAATTTGTTCACTTTCGTAGACCGGGACTTCAATTTTCAGTTCCTGCCTAACACACCGTATTTTTTCAATGAAAACAGTTATACCGACGAGCTGTCGTATTCGGTTGCCTTCCTGGCCTACATAGCACTCGCCATTGACTATGATTCGTTCAGCAAACTGGGGGGCTCGCCCTATATTCAGAAAGCGTTTAACCTGGCAAACCTGGCCCGCAATGCGTCGCCTTACCAGCGCCCATGGTCACCGGGAAGCGGCGGCTCGGATGCGCGTACGCGTTATTGGCTGATAGAAAACCTGAACAGTCAGCAATTTATCCCCTATCGCGAGGGTCTCTATCAATATCACCGCCAGGGTCTGGATGTGCTTGTGGATTCACCGGCAAAAGGCAGGCGGGAAGTCATGACCGCGCTCAATGGTATGCGCCAGGTAGCGCTTCTCCGGCCAGGATCGTTGCTGCTCAACTCTTTTTTTGATGCAAAAACGGAAGAGCTTTACAACGTTCTGCGGGAAGGAAGCCAGGAGGAAAGACAAAAGGCCTTCACCTGGCTGTCTTCTATGGACCCGGCCAAGACGGAAAGCTACCGGAGGCTGGTAACACCCCTGTGACGTGCACCGGAGGGACCTACCTTCTGCGTCGGGTGCCGAGCCCGGAAAAAGCCCGGTCACCCTGTAATTTTTTAACAAAATACTTGGTTACAAGTTAATTTAAGATTACTTTTGCAGACCAATTCAGAAAAAGACAATACCTGAGAATATAATGGCAAATCACAAGTCTGCAGAAAAAAGAATCCGGGCAAACGAAAAAAAACGCCTTCGTAACAGATTTCAGCACAAAACTACCCGTTCTTACATCAAGAAACTTCGTTTGACTACCGACAAAGAAGTAGCGGGTGAACTATATAAAACAGTTTCTTCTTTGCTGGATCGCCTGGCGAAGAAAAATGTTATTCACAAAAACAAGGCAGCCAACCAAAAATCCAAACTGGCTCGTTTTGTAAACCGCCTTGCTGCGTAAGTTCGTTTTACGAAAGACATTTTAAAAAAACCTCCTGACGGAGGTTTTTTTCGTTTTACCCCTCTCCTTCCGACCATGGCGCAGGGGTCTCGTCTTCCGGCCTTTCTACTTTAATCCAAACTCAAAAACAGGCCATTTTCTTTTGTGAAGGGGCAAAACGCCGAAACCCGCGGTCTCCGTGGTAAAAAGCAAACCACAAAGAGCGCAAAGTACACAAAGACTGCTATACAAGCCCTCACAGAAAAAACTTCGTGCTCTTCGTGGCCTCCGTGG
>NZ_BAABEY010000030.1:0-160352 GCF_039540405.1 Ravibacter arvi | reverse complement strand
ATAAAAAAGTCTTCTGAAATGGATTAGGTGCAGGGAGCGGGAGATCCCTCCGCTGCGGTCGGGATGACCCTCCGGTTGGTGCGGCGCCAAACCTGTTGTTGTCAATGGTAGCGCATCTGCCGGATGGTCATCCTGAATGGAACGAAGTGGAACTGAAGGATCTCCTGTTGGTAGAAAAAAGTCTTCTGAAAGGGATTGGGTGCAGGGACCGGGAGATCCCTCCACTGCGGTCGGGATGACCGTCCGGTGGGAGCGGCTCCAAACCTGTTGTTGTCAATGGTAGCGCATCTGCCGGATGGTCATCCTGAATGGAACGCAGTGGAACTGAAGGATCTCCTGTTGCTATAAAAAAGTCCTCTGAAAGGGATTGGGTGCAGGGACCGGGAGATCCCTCCACTTCGGTCGGGATGACCGTCCGGCCGGAGGGACCATCCGGATGGTGCCGCCATCCTTGTTGTTAGCAAAGAAACCGGTGCGAAGCGGAATCACCAATTCTCTCATTCAAACGACGAAAGCCGTCATTCCCCGGCTGCATTGCGCTCCTCAAGGAATGACGGCTTTTTCGGAGACCGTCCTTTATACTGAAAATCCCCTTAGTCCACTTTAAATATAGCGAGCTTCACGAATTCAGCAAGGCGCTCGTTTATTTCCGTTTCAGAAAGGCCGACCAGTCTTTCGACTCCGAACTTTTCAACGCAGAACGAAGCCATTACCGACCCGTAAATAAGCGCGCGCTTCAGGTTTTCAAAGGAAATATCATCTGTTCTGGCCAGGTAGCCTATAAAACCGCCCGCGAAGCTATCGCCCGCACCGGTCGGGTCAAACACTTCTTCCAGTGGAAGCGCCGGAGCAAAAAACACTTCGTCGCGGTGAAACAGCAGTGCGCCATGCTCCCCTTTCTTGATGATGAGCGTTTTCGGCCCCATCGTCAGGATTTTTTTGGCTGCCTTCCGCAGCGAGTATTCACCTGAAAGAAGCCTGGCCTCCTCATCGTTAATGGTAAGCAGATCTACCTCTTTCAGTACTGTCTTCAGGCTGTCCAGCGCAATGTCAATCCAAAGATTCATTGTATCGAGCACTACCAGCCTGGGCCGGGTGGCAAGCCTGTCGAGCACCATTTTCTGTATTTCAGGGGAGGTATTTCCCAGGAGCAGATAGGTCGCCCCCTGGTAGGAATCCGGAATTTTCGGATTAAAATCCCCCATTACATTCAGCTGGACCTCAACCGTATCGCGGCTGTTCATATTTTCGTGGTACCGCCCTGACCAGAAGAAGGTCTTCTCCCCTTTCCTTATTTCCAAGCCCTCTGTGTTCACTCCCTGCGTTTCCAGGAGATCAATCATCGATTGCGGAAAGTCATCGCCTACTACGGCAACCAGGTTGTTCGCTTTTGTAAAATAGGAAGCCGCCAGGGTGGCGTAAGTGGCAGCGCCACCAATTATTTTGTCTGTTTTCCCGTAAGGCGTTTCCAAAGCATCGAATGCAACGGAACCGACTGTCAATAAACTCATAAAAAAGTGATTAATCCCAAAATGAAAGACGCCGCGAATATAGTAAATACTCCGCCTTATACACGTTCCAACTTGCTGGGATAAGCTTTTTTAGCATTCCATTGACAAACATAAATGTTCTCGTCCTGATCCACGCATACATCGTGACAATGGTGAAACAGCGGTTTTTCCTGTACCATAAGCTGTAGTTTCCCGTTACGGTATTCCGGGGCCGTGCCGCCCGGGTTGGAAATCACCCGGTCATTTTTGTCCAGTATGGTAACAAATCCGGAACTGGGCGTTTGGTTGAGGTAGCGCAGCCGCGACCAGCATACACCGGCATACAGGTTTTCGCCTTTGATCACCGGTCTGCAAACATAGGCTCCCGGCAGAAAAATCGTAGCGAGGTATTTACCGTCAAGCGTAAAACGCTTGAAAGAGTTATGCGCTCTCGAAGTCACCAGAACAGTAGGATTTGCCTTGTTCCGGGTATCGATGGCCACGCCATGGGCGGTGGAAAACTGGTGATCGGCATCGCCGGCACCACCGAATTTATCGATAAACTCGCCTTTCGGTGTGTAGCGAAGCACGAAATTAGACCCGTACCCGTCGGCAACATAGATGGTTCCGTCAGGGCCGACTGCTGTTTCTGTCGGTTTGAAAGGCCATTCCTTTTCATAACCGCCCTGGGAAGAAGGATGCTCAATGGTCATCAGCACCTTTCCTTTCAGATCGGTTTTGAAAACCTTCCCATGGTTTACATCCGTTATAAAAAGAAACTCCTCTCCGTTCGCATTCCAGAGCGACAAACCATGTCCGCCAGGGTATTCGTGCCCCCAGCTATCGAGCAGCTTACCGGACCGGTCATAAATCAGAACGTTGTTTTTAACTTCATCACCGAGCATGATCAGCCTGCCTTTGGCATCCTGAACCATTTCGTGACAGTTATTAACCGGGAAACTGGAGGCGTCCAGCTTCCCCCATTCGAGCTTCAATTTGTAGCGATGGCTTCCATGGCCGAGAATTTCTCCGTCCACAGGCGTTGTCATTGGATTCATGAATTCAGGTATTGTAGATAATGCTGTAAATCCCAGGGCGGTGTTCCGCAGGAACTCCCTTCTTTTAAGCTTCATTATACTTGTCGGTTAATTCCTATTTATCAGGCAATATATTATATTTACTCCGACTTTAATTGTCATCTATACATACTTTAAGTTTAAAGACTACTATACTTATGAATTTACTGCCTTCTGTCGGCCGGCGACTGACGCTGTTCCTTTGCTGCCTTGTTCCGTTAACTCCCATTTCCGCCCAGGATACGTCCCCTGCAGAAACTGACCCCGAACTTATCCTGCAGGAAATCTTCCCTGTAATTCCTGAGGATATTGATCCGGAAGAGCTCTTCGAGCACTTTTCCCAACTTTTAAACGACCCGCTGGACCTGAACCTGATGACCCCGGAGCAGCTCCGCTCTACCATGATCCCGGGTGAGCGCCAGATTACTTCATTTTTTGAGCACCGGCAAAAAGCAGGCCGCTTTATTTCCATTTACGAATTGCAGGCGATACCGGAATGGGACCTGGCGACCATCAAACGACTGGCACCGTTTTTGACCGTCACCGAAAAGACCGTGTCCCTAAAAAAATCACTGGGCTCGCCAACACAGCATTTTCTTCTGGCACGGGCCCGGCGAACGCTCGAAAAGCAAAAAGGATATACCGCTCCCGACCGGCCCGGAGCCAGCCGTTATGCCGGAAACCCCTATCATCTGTACCTGCGCTACCGTTATGCGCGGACCGGGGTCTTCAGTACGGGCGTATCACTGGAGAAGGACGCCGGCGAAGTTTGGCGCTGGTCCCCCGCAAGACAGGTCTACGGCGTTGACTTCACGTCATTCCATATCCAGCTACTGAACCGGGGAAGGTTAAAAAATCTGATCCTTGGCGACTTCCAGGTGCAATTTGGCCAGGGACTGGTACTCTCGTCCGGCCTCTCACTCGGGAAAAGCGCCGAAGTAATTCAAATCTCAGGCAGAAGCTCCACAGGAATCCGCCCTTACACTTCCGCGATCGAGCATCGTTTTTTCCGCGGGGCAGCCGCCACGATTGAACTTACCCGACGGCTTCACTACACGGTTTTTGTTTCCCTCAGGCGGACCGACGCCACCCTCTCGGAAAAGAACGGCACCGTCATCACTTCGTTTCCGACCGACGGCTACCACCGGACTACCAGTGAAAGGAACAAGCAGGGAAACGTAGCAGAGCGGAACAGCGGCTCACAGTTGGTCTATCATTCCGGGAAAATACCGCTACAGTTAGGTATTACCACCCTTTTTACCGGCTATAGCTTGCCGGTTGAAAAAAGAGATCTGCCTTATAACCGGTTTGAATTCAAAGGGAGAAATAACCTGATTGTGGGTTTACATGGCACCTACCGGTTGAAAAACCAGCATTTTTTTGCCGAATCCGCGCGATCGTCCAGCGGGGGAACCGGTACGGTAACGGGCGCCATTATCGCGTTGAACAAACACTGGGATGCCGCTCTGCTTTACCGTCATTACCGGCACAACTTCCACACTATATACGGGAATGCCTTTAAAGAAGGCTCCCGTCCGATTAACGAGAAAGGACTTTATGGCGGGATACGTTTCGCTCCATCGGGAAAATGGCGTCACAGCGCATATCTCGACTTATTCAGGTTCCCCCGGAGAAAATACCTCGTTGACACCGCTTCCGGCGGAAACGGCTTTCTGCTTCACACACTCTGGAAGCCCCGGAAAACTTTCCGGGCGTACGCCTCGTTTCAACGGGAGCGCAAGCAGAAAAACAACAAGGGCGCAGATGTTCCTGCGCTTCCGCTGGCCAAAACAATCAGGAATACGGCAGCTATCAGCCTCGACTGGAGCAAACCCATGCGCTATACCCTCAGGACGAGGCTCCAGGGCGTTCGTTATCGCTTTGGCGAACAGGCTCCTTCATTAGGCTTCGCCCTGATCCAGGACGCATCGATCAGGCTTCGGAGATTTGAAATCAGCGGCAGGTTCGCATTTTTCCGCACCGACGACTACGATAGCCGCCAGTACGCTTTTGAACGGGATGTGCGTTACGCTTTTTCGCTTCCGTCTTACTATGATCACGGCACCCGGCATTACCTGATGGTGCGTTACCAGGTTTTTCGGGCGGCGCAAGTCTGGTTACGCTGGTCACAAACCCGGTACAACCGGTTAAATACCGTAGGCAGCGGACTGGACGAATCCGGCGGCAATACCAGGAGCGAAGCCAAGCTCCAAATCATGTACCAGCTTTAACCGAACTACCGACCCGGTCAGCGCCTCGGCCGGGCGGTATTCGCATCTACCCTGCCTTCAAGTCTGCTAACCGCCGACGCCCCGAAAAAGCCCAGGGCCTTTGTTCCGCTTTCACTTTTAATATTGCCGGGTATGTTGGCAAAGGGAACCGCGAACAACCCGCCGTTACTGGCTTCCGTACGGACCTGCTCCAGGAACCGGAAGGCAGATTCGTTAATGCTGAGCAACTCAACGCCGACGGAATCTTTATCGTTGAATAATTCGCCGATCGTAAGCGACTGCCTGATCGGAAGTATAAATATAAGACCGTCTGTAGCAGACTCCTTGGAGCCGGCCGCATCATAAGCGATGGAAATATTAACCGGGTTGCTTTTATAAGGCTTTCCGTCCCGTAGCGGTTTTATCCAGTAAGTGTCCCCGGCCCCTTCCAGGTCCCGGGCATAAAACTCGGCGATAAAGCCGTCTTTAGGGCCTTTTTCAGGTTTGGTAGGCCAGGATTCGTGCGTAAAAATCAGGGAGTCTACCCGCGGTACTCGTTTTATTTCATTCTGAGCCGTATACTTTTCACCCTCGTGCTCAATATGGAGGGTATATTGACGACCGATTGCGCCCATAGTCGAATCTGCGACTTCCCAAACATACCGGCCGTTTGACGAAACGTCCTTGAATTCATAAATCGCTCCCCGGTTGTCCTGGACCCACACCCGGGCATTGAGAGCCGGGGTAGCAGGAGCGTTGTCGAAATAGGCGCCGGTTTTGCTGAGCCTGATTTCCTGCGGCCCCGGCTGATTGTATATCCAACCGTCTACTACCAGCAGTGGCGGCCCGGTTTGTGTTTCCAAATCAATCACATCCTCACAGCCCCACAGGAAAGGCACTATAGCCAGTACCAGGCCGCTCTTTAACCAGTTAACTTTTAAAAAATCCATGGTTATCACTTTAATCATCTCTTGATCTAAAACTCAAAATTGTAGGTAACGGCAGGTATTATGCTACCCATGACCGCGTACCGGACCGCTTCCGTTTTCATCACATTTTCCTCGTTGATCCGGCCGAAAACGGAGAAGGGGTTTCTGCGGTTGTAAACATTATAAACCGAGAATACGACTTCCTGCTCACCTTTTCCGAAAAGCTTCTTCTTTGCTTTCAGAGTTGCCGACAGGTCGAGCCGGTGGTACGTCCCGATCCGGTTGTTGTTCCTGAGATTACCGTGGTTGTAGGGCAATGGCCAGCCATTAAATTCGAACCTGGCGGTAGGAAAAGTCGCCGGGGTTCCTGAGGTAAGTACAAAATTCCCCGAGAATGAGAGCCTGCCTCCGGGCTCGTAAATGGCTACAACATTCAGGTTATGCGGCTTGTCAAACCGCGTAGGGAACCATTGGTTGTTGCTGATCGTATTTACTTTCCTTTCGGTCCGCGCTAGGGTATAGCTGACCCAGCCAGTCAGCTTGCCGTTGTTTTTCTTGGCATAAAACTCCGCTCCGTAGGCACGCCCCTTTCCAAACAGGAGATCACCTTCCACAAATTGGTTGAGCAGCAGGCTCGAGCTTGGTACATAGTCGATCTGGTTGAACAGTTTCTTATAGTAAACCTCAACAGAAAACTCATAGGCATTGCCGGCCAGGTTCTGGAACCACCCGAGGGCAACCTGGTCTGCTACCTGCGGCTTGATATTGTTGGACGAAAGCGTCCATACATCCAGCGGCGTACTGGCTGCTGTATTGGAAAGCAGGTGCAAATACTGGGCAGTACGGTTGTAGCTTACCTTCAATGACGACCGGTCGCTGACGCCGATATTGACGGACGCTCTCGGCTCCCAGTTGCCGTACTGTTTGACGACGCTTCCTTTGGCGTACTCTTTCCCGGGCAATACCGGGTCTTTTCGCGTACCCGGTTCAACGTCAACAAAATCATAGTAGGTCCCCGGCCCAAGGCTCCTGAACAAAGAATAGCGGATACCGTATTGCAGAGCAAGCCGCTCACCCAGTTTTTGTTCGCTACCGATATACAGCGCTGATTCGTCGGCATGCTTGGGTTGCTGGCTCAGGTCGATGCGCTCGTTTTCCGAAATGGCGACAGCGTTCGCAGGCTTCGCGTTGTAGTTGATATACTGTCCGCCGAAAGTAATCTGGTTACCCGGAGAGAGATAAAATGTAAAATCAGGCTTAAAGCTTGAACTGATAATTCTTGAATTCCAACGGAAAGCATCTGCTTCGGTTTCTTCACCTACCCGCAAACTGTAGTCATAGTTGCTGTAATACCCGGTGAGGTTCATGAACAACCGGTTTGAAAATACATGGTTCCATCGTGCTGTTGCAGTGGCATTGCCCCATTCGAAGCCAAAACCGCCGCCGCCAAAAACATCGCGTCCAAAATACCCCGACGCAAAAAAAGTATCTTTATCACCCAGCCGGTAGTTGACTTTGGTGGTCAGGTCATAATAATAAAACTTGGAATCTCTCAGGTCCTTATTGAGAAACGGCTTGGCAAGCACATCCAGATAAGACCTTCGCCCTGCCACTATAAACGATCCTTTCCCCTTGGCAAAGGGCTGTTCGTAGGTAAGCCGGGAAAAAATCGTACCGATACCGCCGCTCACTTCCCGCTTTTTATTATTCCCTTCTTTCATACGCACGTCCAGGATAGAGGAAATACGCCCGCCATACTGCGCGGCAATTCCGCCCTTGATCAGCTTCACATCCTTGACCGCATCCGGATTAAAAATGGAAAAAAAACCAAAGAGGTGCGATGAATTATAAACGGGCGCTTCGTCCAGCAAAACCAGGTTTTGTGAAATATCTCCGCCCCGCACATTGAATCCCGACGATCCTTCGCCTACCGTGCTCACGCCCGGCAACAGCTGGATACTCTTGATGAGGTCCACTTCCCCCAAAAGTGCCGGCATCTTCCGAATGGTTTTCATTTCCACCTTGTTGACCGACATCTCGATGCTCTTTACGTTTTCGTCTTCACGCCGGGCAGACACCAGCACTTCTGCCAATTCTTTCGAAGTCTGAGCGAGTTCAAGATCCTGCTTCAGGTCCTGGTTGAGCGTGATGGACTTCTCCTGATTGTCATAGCCCACGTAAGAAAAAACCAGCGTATAACTCCCTTCCGGAAGCGTAATGGAGTAAAAGCCGTATGGATTGGTGGTAACCCCTGAACTGGTTTCCCTCACAAAAACGGAGACTCCGATAAGCCCTTCTCCATTCCCGCCGTCGCGCACGTAGCCACTCACCGTACGCCGGTCCTGCGCTGCTACATCAAGAAAACCAATACTGAAAATCAGAAGTAAAAAATATTTCATTTGCATAAAAGGTGTGAGCAAAGAGTGATGAGTTGTGCGATTCTGTTTACAACGGGTCGGAGGGCGGCAAACCGGTCCTTTTGTGCTGACCCCTAAGACTTTTTGATTCATGGCTATTTCACAGATATAAATTTAATTCACGGTTTGAGCACAAAAGCCAGCTCGTCGGCTTTGGGATCCCTACATCTCCAAAACCTCAAACCTCACGACTCAAACCTAACAACGTACCGCAGCGTCTCGTATTTCTCAATCTATCAGAAAAATACAATCTCTATTTTTTTGATTTTTAGGCGGCGATTCAATTTTCAAACAAAAGAAGCCATTCGCCCCGATCTCCGAAAACAAAAAGTGATAAAAGATCATTAAGAATGGTAAACGGCAAACCGCTTACGGGATTTCGGGATAAACAGGTTGCCGCGATAAAGTTTGATAAAAATCCCGATCTTGCTATCAGGCTACCAGAGAATATGAAACCATTCCACACCAACCAAAACCGGCTGTCGGTTGCAACCTGTATTTTTTTACTATCAGGCTGTATTTCGGGATTCGCCCAGAACAGGACGATGTCGCGTGCCCACTCGCACAACGAGTACCTGCAGCAACAGCCGTTTCGGTCGGCATACAACCACGGATTCGGCTCTGTTGAAGCTGATCTGTTTTATCGCAACGACTCGCTCTTTGTTGCTCATGAAAAAAGGGAAATCTCGCCAGACCGCACTTTCGAATCGCTTTACCTTGACCCGATCATCAGGATCTGTCGCGAAAACAACGGCAACATAGCCGCGGATTCATCCCGCCGCCTCCAGTTATTAATTGACATGAAAACACCTTACGGGGAAACCCTCGCGCTGTTGGTCCGGAAACTGGCGCCGTACCGTGAATTCCTGTCCCCTGCAGGTAAAGTAAAAATCGTCGTCAGCGGCAACACACCGCCGCCCTCAGCGTTCGGGCAATACCCCGATTATATTTTTTTTGACGGCCGGCCGGAGATCGACTACCCCGCACCCGCCCTTGCCAGGCTGGGCTTAATCAGTCAAACCTTCCGGAAGTACAGCAATTGGGACGGAGACGGGCAAATTCCTGCCGAAGATTTGGCAAAGCTTCAAAAAATAGTCGGGGAAGCTCATAAAAAAGGCAAGCCTTTCCGTTTCTGGGCAAGCCCGGATAATAAAAATACGTGGAAAACGCTATTGATGATCGGGGCGGATTTTCTCAATACCGACAAAATAGAAGAGCTGTCAGCGTTTCTTGCCGCCCCCGGAAACTAACCGGTCAAAGCCCCAGTACCTCCTTCAGGCGAATATACCCGCTCCGGCTGACCGGCACCCTTTCCCCGGTGCTCAGGCTGACCGTATAGTTGTCTTTTTCGTAGGGTTCTATCCGGGTGATCAGTCGGACCTGGACGGTGTAGGACCGGTGGCAGCGTACAAACAAATGGGCCGGCAGCGACTTCTCAAAGTCGGACATGGTTTTGTTCTTCGGGAAACTGCCTTCGGCGGTAACGATGTTTACATAGTCGTCTGCCGCTTCCAGGAAATGAACTTCTTCCAGCGGGATAATCTTTATTTTACCGTCGTTTCTAACCACGATCCGTTCTGCCTGAACCGGGGACGCCGGAGACTGGCCGAGCATTTCTGCAACCTTTACCGCTTGTCCGGGCTGTTGCGTCTGCCATTTTTGAACAGCGCGGGCGAAGCGCTCCTGGCTGAAAGGTTTCAACAGGTAATCTACAGCGTGGGCTTCAAAAGCCCGCATGGCATACTCATCAAAAGCAGTGGTAAAAATAACGGGCGGCGGTTGTTCCAATAGCTCCAGCATCTCGAAACCGTTGATTTTCGGCATCTGTACATCCAGGAAAACCAGGTCAGGCTGGAGTTGCCTGATACTTTTTAATCCGTCAAACCCGTCCCCGCACTCACCACAGACCACCAATTCCGGAAAATCCTTCAGGTATTCACGTACTACCCTTCTCGCTAACGGCTCATCGTCTATCAGCAATACATTCGGCATCGGATCAAGCTATTTGCGGAATATTCATGACGGTTGTAAAAATACCATTTTCCCCGTAAGTTTTCAGCAACTGTTGTCCGGCAAACAGCAAATAAAGCCTGCGCTGTATAGAACTCAGTCCGAACCCGGTTCCTTTACCTTTATTTTTGGGATCGTAAGGGTTTGTTACCGTAATAACAAGCTCCTTCCCCGATCGGGCCTCCGCAACAATGGTAATTTCTATATCCCCCATGGTGTCATAAAGCCCGTATTTGATCGCATTCTCAACAACCGGCTGCAATAACATGGCGGGCAACCGCATGTTATCAGTGATGTCATTGCTCTCCACACGGGTAGACAGGCGGTGCCCGAAACGGACTTTTTCAATTTCCAGGTACAGTTGCAAATGGGTCAGTTCCTCTGCGAGGGTACTCCATTGCCGGCTTTCCTTCCGGAGCGTTCCCCTCAGGAAATCCGAAAGCTGCTGGATCATTTTCCGGGCCATATCGGGCTCGAACCCGATAAGCGCATTAATCGAATTAAGGCTATTGAACAAAAAATGCGGCTGTAATTGTTGCCGCAGGTTGTAAAGTTCTGCTTCGATTGCCAGGTTTTCAGCCTCTTTCTTTCTTCTTTCCGCCTCCTGCTGGTTCTGCAAACTGTACCACAGCACGCTGCTCAGGCCGGCGATACCGATAATAAAAAAGCCAAATAAAGCCCTGACCGGCGTCGACTGCGCGAAAAAGCTCACATACTCGAAGGAGTTTTCCAGCAGCAGCGTGATCAAAAACCTGCTGACGAAAAACCAGATCAGCGTCATCACAAAGCAAAGCCAGAAAATGTAGCTGTACCTTTTCTGCGAAGGTTGAAAATAACGGAGATTATTGCTTACTGCTATGCAAGCCAGCATAAGCAGGGTGTTGCTCGCCACGCTGTCGATGAGAGCCGCCCTGACCGAAAAGTCGTACCAATACAGAATAGCAGCGTGACCGGCTATCCAGATCACCCAGATACCGGCAAATGCCAGTCGAAAGCGGAGTATGGAAAATGGAGATTGCATGGCGCGGGCGGTCGGCTCAGTAGCTCTTGATTTCTATGCCTCCCAACAGGCATACTCCTTCAAGTATTAACAGTTTTCCCGGTTCTGTTCTGAGGAAATGGGGATCCCGCTTATCTTCCACTCCACCCAGCACCGCTACGACATCCGATTGTACATCCCAGGTAGCCGGCACGACCAATTCGGTGCCCCCCATAATATTGGTTGCATCCAGCCGCACGGTTCCGGTAATATCTGCTTTGGAAAGATCTATTTCAGTTCCCCCCATAATGGTGACGACTTCACCGCCACGAAAATTCTTGGTAACCACTACTTTTTTAACACTTCCGAAAATAGAAGTTGCATCGATTACGTCTGTTCTCACATACCCGGTTCCCTTGCCGAAAAAGTCACGATCTCTTGACGGCGGAATCCCATCAGCCGGAGGATTTGCTTCCCGTAGCGCCCTTAGCCTTAACCCGGGTTTAAGGATCAGGTAAATACCGCAGGCAATCGCAATGGTTGCCCAGGTAAACTGGGGGCGGTTAAAAGCGGGGATAATTTCGTCCAGAAGGGAGATCGTGCCGATTGCCACCAAAACAAACCAGCCCGCTCCCCGGAACTGTTGCCTGATGCCGACGATGAGTCCTATCGTTACCAGGATCATTTCCCACCTGAAGACCCACCTCGGGAAATCAGGGAACACGTTTCTCAGTAAAATGGCTACGCCCACCACCAGCAGGATACCGCCTGTGATTTTGTTATTGCTGAACTTCTTTCGCTCTCCGTCAAAAGCCGGACCTCCGCCGGGTTCAAAATCTCTCATAATGTATAAAAGGTATGAGGCATGAGGGGTGAGATCCGGGCGCGGGTTTACCGCCTCACACCTCGCTGCTCACTGCTTATGTCCTCTGGTTAACGAGTCAAAACTAGTGGAAAGCGGGCGCGGTTCCAATATGTGCCGGGTCAAACACTTGTGATTACCGGTAAAATACGGATTATCTCCGGTAGACGAACGACCGGGATAGAACCGGCGACGTTCAAATTTCGATTTCCCCGCGCAAATAGGCCCGTACCTGGCCCGAAATCAACACCCGGTCTTCGTTTAACCGGCAGCGGAGCTTTCCGCCCCGCTTGGAAATCTGGGCCGCCGTAAATTTGGTTTTCTCGAGCTGATGCGCCCAGTAAGGTACCAGGGTAGTGTGAGCCGATCCGGTGACCGGGTCCTCGTCAATCCCTGACTGTGGGGCAAAAAAGCGGGAAACAAAATCTACTTCTTCACCGGGCGCCGTAAAAATAATACCGCGGGTAGGAACGGTAGAAAGCACGATAATATCGGGCTTTAATTCAGCAAGCTCTTTTTCCGATTCCAATACCACCATATAGTCTGACTGTCCGCGGTAAACCCCTACTGCCAGAACCGGGGAGATGGCCTCCTGCAATGCGGGCGGGGGTACGGCTACCTGGTAAGTGTCGGCGGGGAAGTCGAGGGTAAGCCAGCCGTCAGGTTCTTTCGTTACACTCAAAACGCCGCTTCTGGAATCAAAAAAAAGTTGCGTTACCTCGCCATCCAGTTTGGAAAACTCCACATATGCCGCAGCCAGTGTTGCATGACCGCAGAGGTCCACTTCAAGCTCCGGAGTAAACCACCTCAAAGCATACCGGGCACCATCCTTCACATAAAATGCCGTTTCAGGCACCATATTCTCGGATGCAATCTTTTGAAGAATTTCGTCGGAGAGCCACTCTTCGAGTGGAACCACCGCAGCCGGGTTTCCTCCAAAAAGCTTATCTGTAAATGCATCGAGCTGATAGATAGGTATTTTCATGTGTATAAAAGGTTTGAGCCGCAGCGGCGGGCCGCTTTGAAGTGTGAGCTTTGAGCTTCGGAGAATAAGCTTTTAACCTTAATCGTGCAGTTTGAACCAACACCTTATGGTCCTTCGCTTACACCTCACGCCCGCATCAGCAATTAAACAAGTATTGTTCAATTTTTCAAATGCGGTCACAAAAAAATACAAAAACTTCACAATATCGCTTTGATTTATGCACGGGGATGAAATTCAGTAATGACCTGCCTCAGGTAATCGCGGTCGAGGTGGGTATAAATCTCGGTAGTCGTAATCGATTCATGGCCAAGCATTTCCTGTACCGCTCTCAGCCCGGCTCCCCCTTCAATGAGGTGTGTGGCAAATGAATGCCGGAAAGTATGCGGGCTGACCGTCTTGGCTATACCGGCGGCGGCGCATGCTTCTTTTACCACCAGGAATACCATAACCCGGCTAAGCGCACCTCCCCTGCGGTTCACAAAAACGATATCTTCCGCTCCTTTCTTAACCGTCATTAGTCGCCGGTAATGTTCCATATACACCGTTACGTACCGGACCGCATCCCTTCCGATAGGCACCAGGCGGGTTTTACTCCCTTTCCCGGTGACTTTGATAAAACCTTCATCAAAAAAGCAATCGGTGATTCTAAGCCCGGTGAGTTCGCTTACACGAAGTCCGCAACTGTACAGAACCTCGATCATGGCGCGGTTTCGGGTGCCTTCGGCGGTACTATGGTCAATGCCTTCCAGTATACTGACAATCTCCTCGTAATCCAGCACTTCCGGGAGTTTCCGCGATAACCTGGGCGATTCTATCAATTCGGTGGGGTCTTCGCGGATGATTTCTTCGTTCAGCAAAAACTTAAAAAATGCCCGGTTTCCCGACAAAATGCGGGATTGTGAAGACGGCGTCATACCCAGTTCGGCAACATATCGCAGGAAATGCAGCAGGTGCTGCTCATTGACCTCGTCCACCGCACAATCCACGCCGGTCATCTCCAGGAACTCAGCCAGCTTTTCGACATCACGGATGTAGGCATCAATCGTGTGGGCCGACATAGAACGCTCCAGGAGCAGGAAATTCCGGAAATCGACGATATATTTTTGCATATTGCACAGGAGCATTCCGCTACAAATTTATGACGAAATACGCAGACCTGAAGCTCCCTTCGCAGGTGTTTCAGCTTATTGACCCGGTTTTTGAGCAGGCAGGCATACAGGTATACCTGAAACGGGACGATCTGATCCACCCGGCCATATCGGGCAACAAGTGGCGCAAACTGAAGTACAACCTGCTCCATGCATTGGAGCAAAAGGCTGAAGCGCTGGTATCTTTCGGGGGTGCATTTTCCAACCACCTCTACGCGCTCGCTACCGTCGGCAGGCTTTGGAAAATCAAAACCATCGGCTTTGTACGCGGCGATGAGCTCGGCCCGGAATCATCGGCCACACTCCGCCATTGTGCCCGCGAAGGAATGGAACTCCATTTTATCAGCCGGACCGCCTACCGCGAAAAAGAAAAATCTCCGGAATTCCGGCATTTCACGGGATTGCCTGCGAACACCTTTCTAATACCGGAAGGCGGCACCAATGCAATGGCCCTCCGGGGTGTCGGGGAAATGACCGACGAGGTGGAAAGCGCCGGTATACAACCGGATATTTATGTCGTGCCTGCCGGAACCGGCGGCACCGCAGCCGGGCTGCTTGCCCGCGATCGGAAAGTACTTGCAGTAGCGGTTTTAAAAAATGCGGGGTTCCTGCAAAGAGACATAGAGAAGTGGATTTCTCCCCAGCAATCCGAGCGCCTTGATCTGCTCACGGACTACCATTTTGGCGGGTATGGAAAGCATACGGAAGAACTGCGCTCATTTATTCACCGGTTTGAATCGGCGCACGGAATACTGTTGGAGCAGGTCTATACCGGAAAAATGATGTTCGCGTTATACGATTTGGCTAAAAGGGGCTATTTTGCACGGGGAACTACATTGCTGGCCGTTCACACGGGCGGGCTGCAGGGAAAACTTGAATTATAATCTCTTCTAAAATGTTACAACTTGGCTTCGTTAGCGCCATCCTGGCAGATTTTTCGTTGGACCACGTCCTGACCTTTGCGCACAACCACGGTTTCAAATGCGTGGAAATCATGTGCTGGCCTAAAAACAATGCCGATAACCGCCGCTATGCGGGGGTTTCCCATATCAATGTAGATGCGCTGGGCGAAAAAGAACTGAAACAAATCGGGTATATGTTTCGCAACTCAGGTGTATTCGCTTCGGCGCTGGGCTACTACCCCAACCCGCTGGATCCGGACCCGGATAAATCCAAGTTTTATATCGACCATATCCGGAAGGTAATCGACGCGGCCGTCAAGTTGAAAATCCCGGTGGTGAATACCTTTATCGGGCGGGACCCTTCCCGAAACCTTGCCGATAACCTGGCGCGCTTTAAAGAAGTCTGGCCCGACGTTGTAAAATACGCCGAACAGAAACGGATCAAGATCGGAATTGAGAACTGCCCGATGTTCTTTACCGATGACGAATGGCCGGGCGGCAAAAACCTGGCAACTTCGCCGGCTATCTGGGACAAGCTGTTTGACATTATCCCTAGCCCCAATTTCGGTCTCAACTATGACCCCTCACACATGGTGTGGCAGATGATGGATGAGATCAAACCCATTTACGACTACAAAGACCGCCTGCACCATATCCACCTTAAAGATGTAAAAATCTACCGTGACAAGCTGAACCGGGTAGGCATTATGGCTAACCCGCTGGAGTATCATTCTCCAAAACTTCCCGGGCTGGGCGATGTAAACTGGCGCGGGTTCTTTACAGCACTCACCGACGTACGCTATCGCGGGCCGGTAGTGATTGAAGTAGAAGACAAGGCCTATGAGGGACATATCAATGACGTAAAATCCGCCATTCTTACCAGCCGGAATTATGTAACCCAGTTTTTAGGATAGCTTCGACAGGCTCAGCTACCGTTTTTCTACCGAGAGTCACCGCTACCCGTTCTCCACCATTCCTTCCATGCCTTTGTGCTGGTTGGTTTTGGGGAGAAAATAGATAAAAACAGCCCCCAGCAGGGCAACTGCGATCAACACCGAAAAGCCCAGGGCATAGCTCTGGGTTTGTTCGTTATACATGAGCCCCAAAAGAACCGGGAAAAGCGCCTCGGCTACTCCGTCGGCCACCAGGATGATCCCCATGGTCCTGCCCAGCGCTTTTAAACCGAATAGATCCCCGGCCATCAACGGTATGATCATGTAATCTCCGCCGAGTCCAATGCCGAAGATAATGGCAAAAATATAAATACGCCCGCCAAAATCGGGGACCAAAAGCAGGGGTATGGCTGATGCTACGATCAGGTAGATCAGCAGCATCACATATTTCCTGTTGAAAATATCGGCCAGGTAGCCCATCACGACCCTGCCGACCAGGCTGGAAAGCAGCACAAACGACATCACCCGCGCAGCTTCCACCTGCGTGTAATCAAGGTCTCTCAGGTAGAGCTTAATGTGCTGGTTAATCCCGCCGACAACGCCGATGGAACACATGCTTCCTATGGCCAGCAAATAGAAATTGCGGTTCCTCAGAATCTCCTTCATGGGTGTTCCTTCGACCGCCGGCGCCGCGCCCTTCTGCGTGACAACATTTTGTTTACGCGCATTATCCCGGATGAAGAAGGCAACGCCAAATACCAGTACAAAACCGATTCCACCCAATATAGCCAACGCAGTATGCCAGTCATACATGGCCACCAACCGGGCGGCCAGAATAGGGACCACCGCCCCCCCGGCCCCGATGCCGAGATAGGCAATGCCCATGGCTTTGCCCCTGTTCTTGTCAAACCAACGGGAAATCAGTACCTGGGAGGGCAAAGGCCCGGCAAAAACATAACCCAGCGCGTTAAAAACATAAAATACATAAAACATTTCCAGCGAACTGGAAAAAGCGATACCCGCAAACGCGATAAACAGCATGAGGGCTCCGGTCATCATCAGGCTCCTCGGGCCGTATTTATCGATCAGCCAACCCGCCAGAAAGCCGAACAAAGGGGCTACGATAAGCTTTCCTACTGCATTTCCGGAAGTAATTACCGCCCTGGACCAGCCCCGTTCCTCCATGATAAAATCATAAAAGAAGGGCAATCCGTAAATACCAAATCCCACAACGGCGAAGAGCGCCAGAAATGTTGTGACAATGATATAAGTCTGTGAACTTCTGGCAGCGGACTGAAAGGCGGTTGTGGTATCGGAATTCATGTTCGGGCTTATGGGTATCGGTTGGGAAGTGGTTTTACAATCGTGGGATATTCATTCCGCCATCGACCAGGATGACCTGCCCGGTGGAATACGGGAACGAACCGGTGACTACTGCCGACACGGCCTTACCCACATCTTCAGGCGTGCCCCACCTGCGCTGCAAGGCCATTCCGCCTTCAAACAGCTGGTCGTATTTAGATTGCACTTTAGCGGTCATGTCGGTAGCAATGACCCCCGGCCGTATTTCGTAAACCGGAATTTCATATTCCGCCATCCTGACTGCAAAAAGGCTCGAAACCATTGAGAGTCCCGCTTTGGAAACACAATACTCACCCCGGTTAATCGAAGTTACGGTAGAAGATATGGAAGTTACAAAAACGATCGATGCCTCAAAACCGGGGTCAGCGGCTTTTTTCTCTGCCATATGACGGGCAATGGCCTGGGTCAGGAAGAATGGCCCCTCCAGATTCGTATCCATCACGTGCCGGTAGCTTTCGGGCGTAGTCTCAAGCAGGTCCAGCCGCTGTTTCGGCGCCACACCCGCGTTGTTGACCAGCACGTTGATGCTTCCGAAAGCTTCCGTCGCAACCCCGATAATACTTTCATGATCTTCCCTTGACGAAATACTGCCGCGGGCATACACCACCTTTACCCCGTGCAACCGGAGCTCCTCCAGCGTTTCCCTGACATCGGCTTCGGGCCTTACCCCGTTGATAACCAGATTAAAACCGGCTTTAGCCAGCGAATGGGCGATGCCGAGGCCAATGCCCCGGCTTCCCCCTGTAATAAGCGCACACGAATTACTCATGCTATTATTTTAAAGAGCTTCTACATTCACCCACGCCCGTTTCTCCCAGCTTTCCAGTCCTTTTTCAGCCAGTTGGACCCCTTTCGCACCCGCTTTCAGGTTCCAGGGGAATGGTGTATCAAGCACGATATGTTTGAGGAATAATTCCCACTGAACTTTGAAAGCATTGTCAAAAGCTTCCTGTTCCGGAACAAGCGACCAGCCTTCATAAAAATCGATCGGTTGCTTGATATCCGGATTCCAGACCGGCTTCGGTGTGTTGCCATAATGCTGGATGTAACATTCGCGGAGTCCGGCTACTGCCGAGCCTTTCGTACCGTCGATTTGCAGCGTCAACAGATCGTCCCGGCGCACACGGACCGTCCATGACGAATTAAAATGGGCAATCACGCCGCCGTCCAGCTCAAAAGTGGCATAGCAGGCGTCATCTGCGGTACAGGCGTAAGGTTTTCCGGCTTCGTCAATCCTTTCTTTAATATGCGTTGCGCCCAAACAGGACACTGCTTTTACTTCGCCGAAGAGGTTATCCAGCACATAGCGCCAGTGGCACAGCATGTCGACGATAATACCACCATCGTCTTCCTTGCGGTAATTCCAGGAAGGCCGTTGGGCGGGAATCGAATGTCCTTCAAATACCCAGTATCCAAACTCGCCGCGAACGGATAGTATTTCACCAAAAAAGCCGCTTTCAATCAGGCGCTTTACTTTAAGCAGTCCGGGGAGCCATAGCTTGTCCTGCACAACCCCGTTCTTTACGCCTGCCTGCGTAGCCAGCGCATACAATTCCAACGCTTCTTCCGTAGTGGTGCCGGTTGGCTTTTCGCAGTACACGTGCTTTCCTGCTTCAATGGCCTTTTTTACCGCTGCAGCCCTTCTTCCCGTAACCTGCGCGTCAAAATAAACCTGGTAGGCGGGGTCCGACATGACGGAATCGAGGTCGGTGGTGTATTTTTTTACTCCGGACGCCCGGCTGAGCGCCGCAAGCTTTGCTTCGCTCCGGCCCACCAACACAGCGTCTACCTCAATCACATCTCCGGACGGAAGCTTAATCCCCCCCTGCTCCATGATCGGTTTGATCGAACGCATCAAGTGCTGATTCGTCCCCATACGGCCCGTAACGCCGTTCATTATAATTCCAATTTTATGAACCATTATGATCAGTTTATAGATTTAATTTCTTTGTTATGCGGGAAATTGGAAATCGGAAGTCGGAAATCAGCCCCGTTTATTCGGCCCGTTCTCCGCGACCGGGTCTCAGCGACCCGGCCCGACGTCCGATTTCCGACCTCCGATTTCCGACGTCCGCCCTCCCTTTTTCATTTTCAACAACTCTTCAAAAAAGCTTGTGTAATCTTTTCCAGGTAGATATCCTGGTCCATCTGCCAGTAGTGGTTAGAGAAAATTTCCACTTCATGAAAGCCCTGGAAACCGGCTTCTTCTACCCAGGAACGGATCAGTTTGAGGTCAATGCACCCCTCACCCATCAGTCCCCGGTCGTTTAGCAGGTCGGCGGTTTGTGTCTTCCAGTCGCAGACGTGATAAGCAAGCAGATTTCCGTTTTTTCCACAGCGGAGGATCTCTTGTTTCAGATGTTCATCCCACCAGAGGTGGTAAACATCCACTGCTACACCAACAAAATCGGACTGGATTTTCTCGGCCATATCGTTGGCTTGCCCCAGGGTATTGATGGCTGACCGGTCGGCGGCATACATCGGGTGAAGCGGCTCGATCGCCAGCCTGACATTCAATGATTCCGCCTCGGGAAGAATGGCCTCAATCCCAGCCCTGATTTGCTCACGCGAAGCGTCCAACGATTGTTCAGGCGACGCTCCGCAAACCAGGACGATCAGCGGCGCCCCAAGTTCAGCGGCCTCTTCCAACTGGCGCTTGTTGGTATCGACTGCCTTCTGTCGTTCGGCGCCTGACGGATGCGCAAAAAAGCCGCCTCTTACGTAAGAAACCACCTCCAACCCAGCCTCCTTTACGAGTGAAGCGGCTTTTTTGGCGCCAAATCCCTCCAGGCTGCTCTGCCATACGCTCACGCCGCCAATTCCGGCACGGGCATACTTATCAAGCGCTTCATCCAGTTTCCACGGCTTGTTGGTGATGCTATGGATACAGCAACGGTTTAATTCCATTTGATTTACTCGTTTATACCTGTCTGACAATAAGCTCAATGCGAAGACCGCACACTTCCCGTATACCGGTAATACGGCCTGTTTTCAATCAGCCTTTGCAGGTAAAGCACCACTTCCCGAATATGGTAGTCACCCCACATACAGGATTCCCCGGCAGGTATTTTCGCGCCTTCGGGGGTATGGTCCCAGCCGTTCGGATGGTGATAAATCGTATGGAGCAAAAGTCCCTGATGAGCAGGGTCTACCGACAGGTACGGCTCCTGAAGCAAGGTTTTGACGACCGTCAGGCCGGCCTGGTAATACCGGTTCCCGTTTTGGGTATCCCCGCCTTCAGACAGGTAACGGCCCAGCCGGAGCAGGCCCTGTGCGCCGATGGCGGCCGCCGAGCTGTCAATCGGCTCGAAATCGTTGTAAGGATCCGACAATTTGGCGGCGTAATCGCCGAGCTTATGAAGATTAGGAGCGCCCGTATCCCAGTAAGGTACGCCGTCGAGTGAAGAGTGATCGATATAAAAATCGCAGGTTGCCCGGGCTGCTTTCAGGAAAATTTCCTCTACCGTTTTTCTACCGCCAAAGGCGTTCAATTCATCATCGGTAAAAAGCGGCAGCGTTTCCAGTTGTTCTGCGAAACCGGTCATTGCCCAGGCGAGCCCGCGGGTCCAGGTTGTAAAACCCGAGAACCCCTGCTGGGAGTTAGGACAACGGTAATTCTTGTCGTTAATATTGAAAATACTCTCGTGAGCAGTCCGTCCCCACTGGTCATACTGGTCGCGTCCTTCCCCATAATATACCGAGTAGCGGGCGGTATTGAAACAGTGCCAGATTCCCCGCTCCAGCAGGCTTATTTTCTTGTCATTTTCGCCCATCAGCGCATGCCCGAGCAAGTGACTCACCATCAGGGCGCGTACGGAACGAATGGTATCTACAAACAACGAATGCGGCCCGTTGAAAGAATAAATATAGCCGCCGTCTTTAATGGCCGTCCACCGGTCAGCCTGAACGGCACCGGACACTTTCAGCGCTACCTCGTAAAAATTACGTTCCCACTCATTCTCCCCTATCCGGCCCTCATTCATCAGGCGGAGCAGATTCCCGTAGGTGCTCACGTTATTGAAACCGTGGTCATGTACACCGAAATGCCCGACGTGGAACGCCATCCTGGCCACGGTCTGGGCTTTTGCCGACTGGAGGAATTTTTCCTCACCGGTAGCATCGAACTGTAAGACCTCCGAACCATAGCGAAACCCTTCTGTCCATTCCGTCCAGCCGCGTACCGAGTACTTGCCGTTTACGGTGAACACCGGGGATCCCTGCGTGGTGTCATATTCTTTGTTGATGAGGTTGATTTTTTCACCGGACAGATCCCAGAATCTGTCGATACCTTTCTTCAGGTCACCGGCCTGAAGTTGCTCGTCTATTTTCATACTTGCTGATTATATTGCCGGGCACCGGCTATACTTTACTAAATACTTTTTAGTAATCGGAAAATACAAAAATACCGAAGACAACCTCACACAACAAGGTATAATATTGTCATTTAGTGGCACTTTTCCGCATCGAGGAACGATATTCGTTGGGCGAGAGCCCGGTTTTCCTCTTGAACATACGGCTAAAATAGGAAGGATCTTCTATATGGAGCTGGTAAGCAATTTCTTTGCTCGATAGGTTGGTATAGACCACCAGGCGTTTGGCTTCAAGCAATAGACGGTCGAGAATATAATCACTGGCCGTCACATTCAACGCCCGTTTGACGGTTTTACCGAGATAATCAGCGGTGACAGATAGCAGCTCGGAGTACTCCTGGACGCTGTGCTTTTCCTTATAATGCAGTTCGACCAATTCTTTGAAAAGCGTCGGCACATCATTGGCCGGATCGGGCTGCACTTCGCTGGAATCTCCAGCCAATTGCTGGCATTTGCCCAGAAAGATATGCAGGTACGACGCCAACGCCATGTTTTTCCCGCCTCCGCCACCCAGGTAATCCGAAAGCATGTTTTCCAACAGGTTCCTGAAATAGGGATATGACGAGGCTTCCAGGTCGATCACCGGCTGCCGCCATTCGGAATTCCAATGCCCGGAAACCGTAGATTTTGTCAATTTCACCGCTCCGTAAAAGGCGGAGTAGTCCTTGGGAAAAGTAATAATATACCCGACACAATCTTCGGTCGGCGTTAGCAGATGGACTTTCCCGGGCGCCACAAAATGGACACTGGGGGCCTGTATAGCATGGGTATGAAAGTCAATTTCATGAAAACCGCTCCCTGTTTCAAAGAAAAGAATCTCGCAATAGGAATGCCGGTGAGGGAGATCGGTGGGTAACGGCGTCACAGGCAACTGCATAATCGGCAGGCTTCCCGGCATCTGAGGCGTGTTCTTAAATCTGAAAATCTGCAGGTCAGGCAGATCAGACATAAGCTCAGGAAGAAAGTGTACCGGTATGTTTTCCATGAAGTTTACTGTTTGGAAATCGGAGATCGGAAATCAGAAATCAGGTGCTGACTTCTGACTACTAACGGCCTGTCTTTTTCCAATTCCTATTTTCCAATCTCATTTTCCGATTTCCGATTTCTGATTTCCGATTTCCGATTTACCCCCTTCTTCCCCCAAACCTTCTGAAGCCCCGGACGATCCGGATGAGCAGAAAGACTGCGCACAGCATAGCAACTACCGGTACCATGACCGCCAGGCTTGAAAGGCCGAAAGCAGCTACGTTTTCCGTCGTTGAAACTACGGGGTTTCCGACTCCTGCCGTCATTTTCGACGAAAATACGCGCAGCAATCCCGTACCCGCCTGCACAACACCGGCCGTACCGCCTCCCACAATGATCCCCAACACCCATTGCAGCACCGGTTGGTCTACTTCTATAAAAGAGGTTGTCAACAGCGTCCCGGCGATGACGGAAACCGGTACCGCTACGGCGTCCAGTAAATTATCAACAAAAGGAATATAAAAGGCAGCGATTTCTGCCACAGTAGCAGAAAGGAGCACGATAAAGGCCGTCCAGGTGCCGAGCCAGGCAAAGCCATCCGAGGGGCTGATCCAGCCGTTCATGGTCGCGACATTGGCAATCAATGCGGGAACAAAAACCCGGAAGCCGGTAGCGGCGCTGAGCCCTATCCCGAGGCAAATACTGATAAACAGCTCCATTTCATGTGCCGGTTGACTAATCCAAATTGACCTTTTCCACCTCTTTGTATTGCATCTTGTGAAGCTCCGCATAGACGCCACCCTTTTCGAGCAGCTCTGCGTGACTACCGGATTCCACAATTTCACCTTTATCGAATACCAGGATTTTATCGGCTTCCTGGATCGTGCTGAGCCGGTGAGCGATCACGAGGGCGGTCCTGCCCTTCATCAGTTTTTCGATGGCCTGCTGAATAAGCGTTTCGGTCTCTGAATCTACCGACGACGTGGCTTCGTCAAGAACCAGGATCTTCGGATCATGGACCATCGCCCGCACAAATGAAATCAGCTGGCGCTGCCCTACTGACAGGCTGCTTCCTCTTTCCCGCACGTTGTAGGTGTAGCCGCCGGGCAGTCGTTCAATAAAATCATGAACCCCTACCAATTTGGCCGCTTCCACGATCTGATCATGGGTAATGGACTGGTCGCCCATCCGGATGTTATTCTCGATCGTGTCCGAAAAAAGAAAAACATCCTGGAGAACAATGCCGATCGATCTGCGCAGTGCATCCAGATCGTAGGTTTTTATAGGAAGATCGTCGATCCTGATTTCACCCTTGTTGATATCGTAGAACCGCGACAGGATGTTGATTACGGACGACTTGCCCGCGCCGGTTGCACCCACCAGGGCTACCGTTTCTCCTGAGCGCGCGCTGAAATTAATATTCTTTAATACATACTGTTCGTCATTATAGGCAAACCATACATTTTCAAAAGCGACACTCCCTTCCACTTTCCCGGGTATGTGGGTACCCGTATTGGGAGTTATCTCGTCGGTGTCCAGGATTTTCAAAATTCTGTCAGTGCTCACTATGCCCATCTGCAGCGTATTGAACCGGTCGGCCAGCTGACGGATCGGCATAAAGAACAGGTTGTTAAACATTACGAACGCCAGCACCGTACCGAAGCTCATCTGAAGGTCCATGATCTGGTTGGCCCCGTACCAAACGATCAGGCCGATGCCCGCCGACGAAATGACATCGGCTACCGGGTAATACACGGAATAATACAGGATTGACCGGATATGGGCCTTGCGGTGTTTGGTATTGATATCCACGAACTTCCGGTACTCCTGGTCTTCATTGCTGAAAATCTGGACAATATTCATACCGGAAATATGTTCCTGTACAAACGTATTGAGATTGGCCACCGCCGCACGCACCTCGTTAAAAGAATCCTTTATTTTTTCTTTAAATACATAGGTACTGAAAAGCATCAGCGGGATCATGGAGAGACTGACCAGCGACAGCTTCCAGTCCGTGTAAAACATCACGCCGATGATCAGGATCAACTGGAGAATATCTCCTACGATGGCCGCCATTCCTTCGCTGAAAACATCGGATAGCGTCTCCACATCGGAAATGGTACGGGTGACCAGTCGCCCGACCGGCGTATTGTCGAAGTATTTGAGCCTCAGGCTAATGATTTTTTCATATACCTGCATCCGCACGTCCATGATCACATTCTGGCCCAGCCAGCCCGAGAGATAGGTATTGGAGAACTGCACGATACCACGCAAAACAAGAGTCGCCACCATTAAAGCCATCATCGTCAGCAGCCCCCCGAGATTTCTCTCGGCAATAGGGCCGTCGACGGTATACTTAATCAGCAGCGGCAAAAGCGGCGACAGAACTGCGCTGACGATGATCACTCCTATCAAAAGAAAGAACTGTTTCTGATAGGGTTTTACAAACTTGTACAGTCGCTTCAGCGTGGGCAAATCAAAAATCTGGCCGCTTTTGGTTTCTTCGTTCACTTGTGTATTTTTACTTTCTCCCGTCTGGGCTTAACAACAAAATTAAAGGAAAAGTTACAGAACCGGCGTACAACATAACGCTTATGTACCAGAAAGCCTTTACAAACAGTACCCTTTAAATTCACGCAATTCTTATTACTACCAACCGAATGATCACCTACGATGAAATTTTTGCAAATAACAGAAATTGGGCGCGCGAAAAAATAGGCGACAACCCCGCCTTTTTTGAGAAGCTGGCCGCTAATCAGAATCCGGATTACCTCTATATAGGCTGCAGTGACAGCCGGGTTACGGCGGAGGAACTGATGGGAGCGGGTCCCGGCGAAGTGTTCGTACACCGGAATATTGCCAATATTGTGGCGACCATCGATCTTAACACCATTTCAGTGATCTCCTATGCGGTGAAATACCTTGACGTCAAGCACATCATTGTATGCGGGCACTACAATTGCGGCGGTGTGAAAGCCGCCATGCAGCAAAGCGATATGGGAATTCTGAACCCCTGGCTGCGCAACATCAGGGATGTGTACCGGCTGCATATGACCGAACTGAACGCTATCGAAGACCCCGAAGCGCGCTACGACCGCCTCGTTGAACTCAACGTACAGGAGCAATGCATCAACGTCTCCAAACTCGCAGTCGTACAGAAAGCTTACCTGAAAAACAAGGATTTTTCCGTTCACGGATGGGTTTTTGACGTTCGAACCGGGCTGCTGAAAGACCTGGAACTGGATTTCAAAAAGATACTTTCCGAAATCCGGCAGATTTATAACCTGGGCGACGCACCTGAAAACCAGGCATAATCAGTTTTCTTCCTTTTTGGGAACGGGGTCATAGCCATGCGTACCCCAGGGATGGCATTTTGAAAGGCGTTTCAGCCCCAGGCGGGTGCCCTTCAAAATGCCCCATTCCCTTACGGCCTGGATCATATATTCCGAACAGGTTGGCGAATGCCTGCATGAAGAAGGCAAAAAAGGTGAAATACACCACTGGTAGAATTTCACCGGCCCGATAACCAACCATTTTAACACACTGTGCCGTTTTATTTTATCTGATAACGCACCACGAACCGACCGGGTTCACACCCCGACGAAAATCTCATCTCAAGCGTTTTGCGCCTGCTCGCCAAGGTAGATTGCCTCCATCACTTCGAGATTCCTGATTCCGGCCGGCATTTTCCAGGCGATTTTGCTCCCGGCCGCCAGGCCGATCAACGCCGAGCCCATAGGCGTCAATACCGAAATTTTATTGGCTTTAACATCCGAAAACTGAGGGAGTACAATATCAAAGACCATTTCACGCTTGCTGTCGAGGTCTTTTACCTTTACCCGTGAATTCAGCCGGACTACCTGCTCTGGCATTTTTTCATTTTTTAAAACCTTTGCCCGTGAAAGTTCATAGGACAAGGTCATTTCCTGCTTGTTTCCCTGAGCCGAAACATTTTCTGTCAAGCTGGATAGCTGTCTGAAATCGTCTTCGCTCAGAATTACCTGGTTATTTTCCGCGTTCATGATTGGATTTGGATGTTTTGTATAACAATTTTTTGTAACGTTTTTCTCGCTGAAATGCCTCTCGCCCCGGCCCCGGCCAGGGAAAAGAACTTCTATAAAGAAAAATAAGCGGGAGTTCCCGAACAACGTAAAGACCTTACCTTAGTTCGGGATTAAAGAACAAAATCCTTGTGAGAAGGATAAAAACGGGTCTTTTTGAAAAGACAACCGCAATCCAGGATGACGCCGGGCAATACCGCGCTCGTTCCGGGCAAAATATGCCCGGAAGATACTCTTAGCGCATGACAAGCGAGCCTTCCTTTCATTTTCAAATTCTATAGATGGGTAAACAGCAAGGTCTGCCCGAAAGTTCTAAATATCCTTTGTATTTTTCAGATAACCAAGCCAACCGGGCCGAAATGGAACCCGTCTGCCGTTTTTATCCGGCCCCCCGGCACCGTAATACTAAAACATAAATCCGACAAAGTAGAAAGGAAATAAAGTCTTTCGCTTAAATTTGCATTAGTCTAAATTAATCAAACATCAGCAAGAATTGACCGCCAGTCCGCCTGCCCCGCCGGGCAGTGACCACAGATGGCTTACGGCACATCTTTATATATACAGCGGCTGTGGCTAATTACTCAAACTTTATCTACATGAAATACCTTTTTTGGATTTCTTTCTTCTTTATTTCAGCCTACGCGCAGGCAGGTAATGATTTTACTGACACCACCCGTACTTATGCTTTTCCGCACCTTTCCACCACGCCCCGGGGAACCGTGGGTATGTCGTGGACCGAAACCGACAACGATGGGGTCAACTATTTCTATTGGGCCGAGTCAAAGGACCAGGGCGTGAGCTTCGGCAGCAAAAACCTGATTTACAAAGCGAATGGAATTGCAAATTCACGATTGATGCGGGCTAAGGTACTTTACAAAAAAGATGGCGCAATGGTTGCTATTTTTGGCTTGAGGCCGGCTGCCGCACCGGTTCAGCCGGCTGCCGCCGATCACAGCCACCATCATGGTACCGGCGGAGAAAAGAAGCCGGCGGAGAAAAGCAAGCGGCCTACTGATTTGCAAATTCACTACGCCGTGTCAAAAGACAATGGAAAGAGCTGGTCTTCGCCATTGCCTGTGCACCGCGACCTTGCCCCTAATGTAATCCGCGGCTTTTACGACGCTACCGTCCTGGCCAACGATGAAATCGCAGTTGCCTTTCTGAAAGATACGGGTAAACCCCACGAAAGAGACCTCCGCCTTACCACTACGGTGAATGGGATTTTCGGAGAGGAAAAGGTAATAGACCCGTTTGTCTGCGACTGCTGCAATGTAAGCCTCCTGGTCGACAGACAGGGAAAACTTAATGTATACTACCGAGCCAACATCCAGAATATCAGGGACATGGCCGTAATGACCTCCTCCGACAACGGTAAAACTTTCTCCAAAAGCAAGTCCATCCTTGACGACAAATGGGAGATCAAGGGATGCCCGCATTCCGGACCAGTCTCCCTCGGCCTGGCCGGCAACAATATTATAGGCTGGTTTTCCGGCACAACCCATGCCCCCGGCGTACGCATAGCCACCCAGCAAGGTAAAAAGCTGATGACACTTGAGGCTTCCGCAGCCAACCCGTGGCTTGCCGGGGATAAAAACAGTGCCTGGGTCCTGTATGAAAACAAAGTCCAGGAAAGCGACAGCCAGCCCATTACCAACATTGTATATAAAAAGCTCTCGACCGGCCTGAATTCAGCCAGCGAGACCACTTCAATACTCGGACAGGGCGCTAATTTCACGGGCGTCGCCAGCGGCAAGTCGCTTATTGTGGCTTATGAAACCAAAGGGGAAAACCAGAAATCGTCGCTTAAAGTGACGAGGGTAGGTATTTAGTAGTGAGGGATGAGTAGTGAGGGATGAGTAGTGAGGTTTGAGGGGTGAGGTTTAAAGAGCGAGGTTAACTTTATAAATTTTTTTAAAAATTACCTCTATCTTTCCGGGCGAAACAGGTATGAGATTTGAAGGGTGTAAAGGCAAGCCAGGCCGGTTCTCCGCCCTCACGCCTCACACCTCACACCTCATACCTTACCTCACACCTCTCAAACACCAACCAAATGAAACATTGGCTTACTCTTGTCTTCTTGTTTTCGATTTCTCTGAATGGCTGGTCGAAGCCGCCCGTTCCCAAAGATTTTTCGGTTATTGCCTATTACATGGGCGATGCTGCCACCATTGACCAATATAATGTACAGCATCTGACGCATATTATTTTCAGCTTCTGTCATTTAAAAGACGGTTTACTCTCCGTTGACAGCGGGCAGGATTCATCGACCATCCGGCACCTGGTTTCACTGAAAAAGAAAAATCCGCGCCTGAAGATTATGCTTTCGCTGGGCGGCTGGGGAGGATGTGCCCCCTGTTCGGAAGCTTTTTCAACGGAGGCCGGCCGGGTAAAATTTGCGGCGTCCGTCAAAAAAACCAACGCCTATTTCAAAACTGATGGTATTGATCTCGATTGGGAATACCCCACCATCGAGGGGCACCCGGGACACCTTTTCCAGCCGCAGGACTATAACAATTTCACGGAGCTGGTCCGGGAACTTCGCAAGCAACTGGGCTCCAAAAACGAACTGAGCTTTGCAGCAGGCGGTTTCAAGAAGTTCCTGGATCATTCGGTCGACTGGAAGAAAGTAATGCCGCTTGTCGACCGCGTCAACATCATGAGCTATGATCTGGTGAATGGCTACTCCAAGGTAACCGGCCACCACACACCGATTTATGGTGCCCGGCCCAATGAGGAATCGACCGAAAGAGCCGTTAAATACCTGCTTGACCTGGGCATACCCGCAAACAAACTGGTAATCGGTGCAGCCTTTTATACCCGGGTATGGAAAGACGTTGCCGCTACCGGGAATGGCCTGTACCAGAGCGGCGAGCATACCAACGGAATTAATTTCAGGAATTATGCCGCCCAGCTGACCCCGGAAAAAGGCTGGGCCTACCATTGGGATGACCAGGCGCAGGCGCCGTTCTGGTACAATGCAGCTGAAAAAAGGTTCGCCACCGGTGACAACCCGAAATCTGTCCGGCTGAAAACCGAATACGCGCGCAAAAAGAAACTTGGCGGAATTATGTTCTGGGAATTAACGCTCGATACGCCGAAGGACGGAATGTTGCAGGCGATATCGGATGCACTTTAACCAGTCATATAATTGGGCAGGAAACCCCCGGTACACGTCATACGACGATGTTCCGGGGGTTTCCTGCAATAAAGTGCTCCAGGTTTTCAGCAACCGTTTTCATCAGGCGGGTACGGGCTTCAAAAGTAGACCACGCAATGTGAGGAGTGATGATACAGTTCGGCGCCTTCAGAAGCGGATTGTCTGCGCGAGGCGGTTCCTCCGACAAAACGTCGAGCCCTGCGCCTGCTATTTTCCCTTCCCGCAAGGCATTCGCCAGCGCTTCTTCGACGATGAGCGGTCCGCGGCCCGTATTAATCAGGTAAGCGCTTTCTTTCATAAGTGCCAGCGTATTTTCATTGACGAGTCCCTGCGTTTCCGGGGTAAGCGGACAATGAAGGCTTACGACATCGCTTGTCGCGAACAGTTCTTCGAGCGATACCGGCTCGATTCCGTCTGGGAAACCTTTAGCCGCATTCCTTCTGTACGCGACTACTCTCATACCAAAGCTGCGCCCGATATGAGCCACGGCCTCTCCTATCGCCCCCAGGCCCACCAGCCCAAGCGTTTTTCCGTTCAACTCAACCAGCGGGGTCAGTTTATAACACCAGTCTTTCGCACTCACCCACTCCCCGCGTTGCACCGATTGCCCGTGGAGCTCGAGATGATTGGCGAGTGCCAGGATCAGGCCGAAAGTGTGCTGCGCCACCGAAAAAGTACTGTACCCCCCAACGTTGGTCACGCGTATTCCCCGGCTTTTCGCCGCGTCCAGGTCAACATTATTGACGCCGGTAGCGCTTACACCAATATACTTGAGGTTCGGCAACATCTCCAGCGTTTCGGCCGACAGCTTCTGTTTGTTGACGATGACAGCATCAGCCTCCCCGGCTCTTTCGACTACCTCTTGCGGAGCTGTCCTGTCATAAACAGAAAGCGAACCCAACGCTTCCAGCGCGGACCAGTTCAGGTCGCCGGGGTTCAGCGTATAACCATCCAATACAACGATATTCATAATTTTATCTGATTTATCCGGGTTAAACAAGGGCAGCAACCCGAAGGTACTTGTTTGAAACCCTGAAATTAAGAAGGAGCGACCATAAAAAGCTCGCTGAAAATTTTAATATTTCAATAAAGTGGGTAATTTTACAATTGGTATGCTTGCATACTATGAGTATCAACCCCATTACTTACTAGATCGAGATCATTCGTTATGAACGCATATATTGTTTCCGGGTATCGGACAGCTGTCGGGAAAGCCGGCCGCGGCGGGCTGAGATTCACGCGGCCCGACGATCTGGCCGTTAGTGTAATCAAACACCTGATCGGGCAGGTTCCGGCCCTCGATCCCAAACGGATAGATGATGTGATAGTAGGGAATGCCGTACCCGAAGCGGAGCAGGGCATGCAAATGGGACGATACATTTCACTGCTGGCCCTACCCGAAAACGTGTCGGGCATGATTGTCAACCGGTATTGCGGCTCAGGTATTGAGACGATTGCCATCGCAGCTGCAAAAATTGCTGCGGGCATGGCGGATTGTATCGTGGCCGGCGGCACCGAATCAATGTCGCTGGTGCCGGTAATGGGGTGGAAAACTGCCTTGAACTACGAGATCGCCCATACCAATCCCCAATATTACCTGAGCATGGGGCTTACAGCCGAGCAGGTTGCCAAAGACTATAAGGTGAGCCGCGAAGCACAGGACGAATTTTCCTTTAACTCCCACCGAAAGGCCCTCGAAGCCCAGAAGAACGGTTCATTTGAAGAGCAGATCGTGCCGATAGCGGTGAAAGAAACTTTTTTCGACAAAAACACCGGCAAGAAAAAAACAAAGGAATATGTAGTCAGTAAAGACGAAGGCCCGCGGGAAGATACTACCCTGGATGCGCTTGCAAAGCTGAAACCTGTTTTTGCTGCCGGTGGCTCGGTAACGGCCGGTAATTCATCGCAAACATCAGACGGCGCCGCCTTTGTGCTGGTGATGTCGGAGCGGCTCGTCAACGAGCTGAATCTCAAACCGATCGCGCGGATGCTTTCGTATGCTACTGCGGGCGTCGATCCCCGTATTATGGGTATAGGGCCGGTTGCGGCCATTCCGATGGCCCTTCGCCAGGCCGGTCTGAAGCTGGCGGATATCCAGCAGATTGAACTGAACGAAGCTTTTGCAGCTCAGGCGCTGGCCGTTATACAGGAAGCAGGCCTGGATCCTGCGATTGTCAACCCGAATGGAGGCGCAATTGCACTAGGACATGCACTCGGCTCTACGGGCGCGCGGCTTTCTGTACAGCTCCTGAATGAAATGCGCAAGCGGAATCAGCGCTACGGCATGGTCACAGCCTGCGTAGGCGGCGGGCAGGGAGTTGCGGGCATATACGAATTGCTTTAAATTAAACTTCATCAACAAACAAGGGGCGGGCCGGCATATGCCGACCCGCCCCTTGTTTCTTGATGAAAATCAGTAACCGCCGCGGTATTTGTAAGTACTTGCTACTTTGTCTATGGCTACCACATAAGCCGCTATCCGGAGCGAGACGTTATACTTCTGCGATGTTTCATAAACGTGGTTGAAAGCATCCTTCATAATCCGGTCCGTTCTCCTGTTGATTCGCTCCAATGTCCATTTGTAACCGATACGGTTCTGTACCCACTCGAAATAGGATACGGTCACCCCGCCGGCATTTGCCAGGATGTCCGGCACAACCATAATTCCCTTATCGTTGATAATGTCGTCTGCCAGCGCCGAAGTGGGTCCGTTTGCCCCTTCAACAATTAGCCTGGCCTGGATATCGGCGGCATTTTTCCGGGTAATCACATCTTCTTTGGCCGCCGGTACCAATACATCCACCGGCAACCTGAACAACTCTTCAGCAGGCAGCACCTCTGCTTCCTTATATCCTTCCAGGATACCATTATTGCGGGTACGGTAGGCGAGCGCATCCTCGATATCAAGCCCGTTTTCATTGTAATAAACCCCCGTAATATCACTGACTGCCAGCACTTTCACCCCCCTTTCCCGCAGCAGCGCAGCGGCATATGAGCCTACATTACCAAAGCCCTGCACTGCGGCAGTAGCTTTGTACGGATTGAGCCGCAGCTTTTCCATCGCGGCAAGTGCCGATACCATCACACCCCGGCCGGTCGCCTCCGTCCGGCCGAGCGAGCCCCCCAATACGAGCGGCTTCCCGGTCACAACGCCCTGGATGGTCATACCTTTGGCCTTGGAATACTCGTCCATTAACCAGGCCATTTCCCGGGACCCGGTTCCCATATCGGGCGCCGGGATATCCTGGTCAGGCCCGAATACGTCCAGCATAGCAGTTGTGTAGGCGCGCATCAGGCGTTCTATTTCTCCCGCCGACATAGACCGGGGATCGCAGGCCACACCGCCCTTTGCACCCCCGTAAGGGATGTCTACAACAGCGCACTTCCAGGTCATCCAGGCGGCGAGCGCTCTTACTTCGTCGAGATTGACATCCGGGTCAAACCTGATCCCTCCTTTTCCGGGCCCGAGGATCGTGGAGTGAATCACTCGGTAGCCTTCAAATGTATGTATCCGCCCGTTGTCGAGCGTAACCGGCAAACCAACAATTACCTGCTTTCTCGGAACCTTCAGAATATTGTACATTTCTTCAGTGATTCCGAGCAGTTCCACCGCTTTGTCAAAGCGCTGCATCATCGACTCCAGAGGATTTTCCTTGTCCTTAATTGGAGCAGGCTCTATGTATCCCATTGCGAATTAAATATTTGATTTAAAGCTTGTTGAATGCCTATATATATAAAGTCCACAAAACTAAATCTTTTGTTCAAATTTCCCACTTTCCCGGCTGGCCCCACCTTCCGGACGCCCGGGAACAACCCGAAACAAAATTTTACAATTCCTTAACAACTCCAATGAAAAGAAAATAAGCTTCCTAAAAACTAGAAGTATATTTCAGGATAGACCGCTAAAAAGAAATCAAAAAATAATCAGTTTTCCTTCTTCTGTTGAACGGTTCCCTCCAAGTTTCAGATTAATAACTTATTTTTGCGTCGATTTATTAGAGCACCGTTTTTTTTAACCTGGTACTATGCAAGACGAAAGATTGAGATATTCTGAGGACGAGCTGAAGGAGTTCGAAGGAATTATCCTTGAGAAACTCGAAGGGACAAAAAGTGAGTTAAATTACATTAAGGAGTCGCTTAGCAAAAAGAATGACAGCGGTACCGACAATACTGCCGGGACGGCTAAATTGCTCGAAGACGGGGCCGATACGAGCGAAAGGGAAAACCTGAGCCAGTTAGCTGCACGTCTTCAGAAGTATTCCTCCCAATTAGAAAACGCACTGATCCGTATAAAAAACGGGACCTATGGCGTTTGCATCGATACCGGAAAATTAATTCCGAAAGAAAGGCTGAGAGTGGTCCCTCACACCCAGCAGACCATTGAGGCAAAACTGAAGCGAAAATCCTGAAGCGAACCGCATACAGCAGACAGGATTACGCGCACACCGGCATCCTGGTATAGCATCGCCTTCGGTTATGGAAAGTGACCCTTTTCACTCTTTGTCAGCTGCCTGGAGCCTCAGTTTAAGCGGCCCGGCCGGACGGCTTTCATTGTGCAGCCTGTCCACCGCCGTGAGAAAATACTGGTAGCGCCCCCCCGGACGTGCATCCGGGTCGGTAATTTTATTGCCCTTATAGGCGATACCCTTTATTTTGGCCGGGTCATGGTTGGTAGGACGTTCGTCGGCATCAAAGCGATACAATACGTAGTACCATGGCTTTTCATTGTCACGTGCTGCTTCGGGGGTGTCCCACTCCAGTTCCAGGACATCGTTCTCGTTAATTTCCGCTCGCAGGTTCAGCGGGGGCTGCGGCGGGATATTGTCCTTCCAGGGCATCGTCGGTACCAAGGCCGGAAGCCGGTAAAACTCATTCCGCAGTGAGTCAGTAATGCCGTAGGTATTGCGTTTCAGTGATCTTGAACTAAAGAATGCGCTGCCCAGCGCACCTTTTTCTCTCAGGAACCGAAGCTGGTTCGGAAGCTCTACTTTACTGTTCCAGTTCCTGTCCACGTCCTCGGCGCCGACCCGGTAGGCCGCATGCCCGATATAGAGGTGTTTTCCAAAAGCATTTTCCGTCCACCAGTCCACCAGGTTGGCATACGGAACCCTGCCGAACCCGAAAGAAAAATAAACTTGCGGAACTATGTAGTCGAGCCACCCTTCCCGGAGCCATTTTCTCGCATCGGCGTACAAGTGATCATAAGAGGTCATGCCGCCGAAGGTCTCCGAGCCTTCCGGGGTGTCGCGTTTGTTGCGCCAGACCCCAAACGGGCTTACGCCGAACTTTACCCTGGCATTGGTTTGCTGAATCCCATCGTGCACGGCTTTTATCAGCTTATCGACGTTATCCCGCCGCCAGTCCGCCTTATTGGAAAACCCCTTGCCGTAGGTTCTGAATGTACCGTCGTCCCTTAGCGTCTTCCCTGCTACCTGGTAGGGATAAAAATAATCGTCGAAATGGATGCCGTCAACATCATAGTTGCGCACCACATTCACCACCGATTCTACAATAAAATCCCGGACCTCCGGTATGCCGAAATCAAACAGCTTATAGCCGTCATACTCCAGCACCCATTCCGGTTTCAGGTAACAGAGGTTGTATTGCGAAACACTTACCGACGATTTGTGTACCAGCCTGTTCAGGTTGAGCCAGGCATGAAACTCCAGCCCCCGCGAATGACTTTCCTCGATCATGAATTCAAGCGGGTCATAGAATGGCACAGGTTCTTTTCCCTGCCGGCCGGTAAGCCACTCGCTCCACGGTTCGGCACTCTTCGCATAAAAAGCATCACCTGCTGCTCTTACCTGTACGAACACAGCGTTTAACCCGTTGCCACGGTGGAAATCAAGCAGCGCCTTAAACTCTTCCCGCTGTTTTTCGGGTTTCAGGTTTTTCTGGCTTGGCCAGTCGATATTGTCGACGGTGGCAATCCAGACCCCTCTGAATTCCCGTTTGGGCGCCGTCGCCGGCCCCGTTTCGTCTTCAAACCTGGTTCTGCCGTTAAAAAGTGTCAGGATCAGCAGCCATGTACACAAAACGGGAACCGTCTGCCTCAGGGCAACTTTTTTTATATTCTTACTCAAGTAACGGGGCATTGACAAACGGACGCGAAACGAATACTTCAACTTAACACTCCTGATTCTGCTGACAGAATATTTTTCTCCAAAAATACCCCGCGAAATCCGAGATGAGTGCATAGCAGCAAAAAATATAAAAAAAAATGTACGTTTTTTGCTATTATAGCAAATAATAGTACCTTACTCATCCCTTTTTTATTGTGCAAATTCTATTAACCTGTTGACGTCTATTGGAGCCATTTGTAAAAACACCAAGAGTTCAAGTACTGTTTGAAGCCGCCTGGGAGGTGTGCAACCAGGTTGGAGGGATCTATACCGTTATTCGAACCAAAGTACCGTCTATGGTCGAAAAATGGGGAGAAAACTATTTTTTGCTTGGCCCCTACTTTGCAGCGAAAGCCGCTTCGGAATTTGAACCCATTACCGACTGGAATGACTCGCCGGCCGGAAAAGCAGCTAAAAAACTGCACGACAGCGGCATCGATGTGCATTACGGATACTGGCTGGTGACGGGTAAACCGCGCGTGCTGCTTTTCGATTTTAATTCCATACGCACCCGCCTCGAAGACATCAAATTCCGCCTATGGGAAAACCACAAAATCTCTACGCTTCATTCGGAAGACCTGGTTAACCAGGTGGTTCTCTTTGGAGAGTGTATCCGGGAGTTCCTGAAAGTTTACTGTGCCGACAACTACAAGAAGCAGGAGATTCTCTCCCAGTTTCATGAATGGATGGCCAGCAGCTCCCTGCCTGACCTGGTGGCCGACGATACCCGCATGGCATCAACGTTCACCACCCATGCCACCATGCTGGGCCGCTATCTCGCCCAGAACGTGCAGGGCTTCTACAGCAAGCTTCCTTTCTTTGACTGGCAGCAGGAAGCTAAAAACTTCGGGATAGAAGCACAGGCCGGCATTGAACGGAAGGCAGCGCAGTCGGCACAGGTACTGACAACCGTCTCTGATGTAACCGCACGTGAATGTGAGGTTTTTCTCGGCCGGAAACCCGACCTGGTTACGCCCAACGGGCTTAATGTGCAAAGGTTCCAGGCCGACCATGAATTTCACAATCTTCATGTTAAATACAAGGAAAAGATCCACGAATTCGTAATGGGTCATTTCTTCCAGAACTACAGTTTCGATCTTGACAAAACACTTTACTTTTTTACCTCAGGCCGGTTTGAATTCAGCAACAAAGGCTACGATCTGACACTTGAGGCCATGGCCCGTCTGAACTGGAAAATGGTACAGGCCAATATGGACACCACGGTTGTCCTTTTTATTGTGACCAAACAGCCTTACCATTCCATCAATCCTGATGTGCTTCAGTCGCGGGCCATGCTGGAAGAGATTCACCAGACCTGCACCGCTATTGAAAAACAGGTAGGCGAACGCCTCTTTTTATCGGCCGCTTCCGGCGACGATAACCACCTGCCCGACCTGAACCAGTTTGTTGATGAGTATTGGCGCTTACGGCTGAGACGCACTATACAAACCTGGAAAACCCCGCGCAAACCCGCCTTCGTGACCCATGACCTGGTAAATCGTGATGATATTGTGGATTATTGCGAAAAAGCCGGGCTCACCAACAACGAGCAGGACCGCGTAAAAATCGTATACCACCCTGATTTCATTACCTACACCAACCCCTTGTTCGGGCTGGATTACGGCCAGTTCGTAAGGGGGTGCCACCTTGGCGTTTTCCCGAGTTATTACGAACCTTGGGGATATACTCCTCTTGAATGCGTGGTGCGGGGCGTACCGACGGTAACGAGCGATCTTTCCGGGTTCGGCGACTACATCATGCAGATCATGCGGGATTTCGAAAATCGTGGCATTTACGTGATTAACAGGAAATCCCAGACCTTTTCGGAGGCCGCTGAACAGATGGCTAATATCCTGTTCCGCTTCGTAAGAATGACCCGCCGGGAACGGATCAGCCAGCGAAACCGCGTTGAGAATATTGCTGACGTGTTTGACTGGAACAGCCTCCGCTCTTACTACGATACGGCCCATGACCTGGCCGCCAGACGAAAGAAACCCGGCGCCTGAAAACAGGCCCTGAATGAACGACCGGGCTCCTGCCGAAACTGAAATTTCATTTTCGGCAGGAGCCCGGTCGTTTTTTCGTATCTGTTGCCTGATGAATCACTCCCAGGCTACCGGTTTCAGCAATCACAAAAAATCATTTTAATTTTGACTAATTATAAATAAGGTTTACTTTTGCCATTACCTATAACTAGTCTAAATTATAACAATCTTATTTGGGTGTGCTTTTTACGACATATACCGGGTTTGTACCGGCAGGCTAAATACTCCCCGCCGAAGCTTTCGCGTCTGAAACGCTGCCTTCTTTTTATTCCCGGCGTTCTCTTCCTGGTAACGGGAGGCCCGGCCGGAGCGCAGACCGGAAGCATAAGAGGGTCTGTCAGCCTCTCTGACGGAAGCCCCGCCGCGTTTGCCGCGGTGGTCTGCAATCCGGGAAACGCAACTACGTTAACCGACAACCAGGGCGAATTTGTTCTTACCGGCCTGAATACCGGTCTTCATTATCTGAGCTACCAGATGCTGGGACATAGAAGCGGCGGAGATTCAGTCCTTGTAGTAGCGGGCGAAACCAGTATTGCGAAAGCCATCCTGTCTATCAGCGCCCGGGACCTTTCGGAGGTGGTGGTAACGGGGCAATCCGAACCAACCGCCCTGAAAAAATCGGTTTACCAGGTCCGAACGATCAGTAGCGAGCGCATCAGGCTAAGGGGCGCCACCAACCTTCAAACGGTCCTGAACACAGAGCTCGGCATCAGGTTATCCAACGATATGACCCTCGGAACCAGTGATATCCAGCTATTGGGCATGAACGGACAAAGTGTAAAAATACTCCTGGATGGCGTTCCGTTGCTCGACCGGGGTGAGATAAGAGAAAGCCTGGGACAAGTTGACATCAATACTATCGATCGGATAGAAATTGTAGAAGGTCCCATGTCGGTCATCTACGGAACGGATGCCCTGGCCGGTGTAATCAACCTTATTACCAAAAAAAACCGGGAAGATCAGCATGTTTCCCTGACTGCGCGGCTTCAGGAAGAGACCGTCCAAAGGGAATATCATCCATTGAGCGGCAACGGAATACACAACCAAAGTATAAATCTCGCACTAAGGAAATCGGCTTGGGAAGCTTCAGGTGGTGCTACAAGAAACAATTTCGGCGGATGGCAGGGGGACAGCGCCGGTCGCGCCAAAACCTGGATGCCGAAGGAACAGTGGCTTTTTAACGCTTCTGCCGGTTTCCGGAAGAACGGGTTCAACCTCTCCCACCGGTTCAACGGGACCGATGAATCCCTGAACAAACTCGGAGCTACCAGGCAGATCGACAACGAGCTGGTGGCGGCTGACAAAAAATACCTTACCTATCGATGGTTTCATCAGCTCAGGTCCGACTTTCGGCCCGGCAACCGTCTTTTTATCAATGTTTCAGGCGCCTATACCGATTATTCAAGAAGGACTCAGAGTACCGTTACCAATCTTACCACCGGCAGGACCACCCTGAGCGTTGAGCCCGGATCGCAGGACAAAAGCATCTTCAAATCGGTGTTCGGGCGGGCTATTGTCAACTATAAGCTTTCTGCTTCGGTACACATGACCGGCGGACTGGAATATAACTTCAACAAAGCCGCCGGTGAACGTATACAAGCTACTCCGGAAATTCATGACTATGCAGTTTTCCTGGCGCCGGAAATCCGGCTGGTCAATGATAAAATCAACCTGATACCGGGCGTCAGGCTGATACATAATTCCATTTACAATGCACCTCCGGCCGTTCCCAGCCTGAATGCCAAATGGAAGTTATCCGGCAACCTGGATCTGCGCATAGCCTATGCCAAAGGGTTCCGGGCTCCTACCCTGCGGGAATTGTTTTTCTGGTTCTACGACGCCTCTCATTCCATCAAAGGCAACCCGAACCTGAAGGCTGAGTCATCCAACAGCGTCAACGGTTTCCTGACTTACCGGGTAACTTCGTTGAAAACCGCCGGGCTAAACTTCGTACTGGGGGCCTTTTACAACCATTTCAAAGACCGGATCGCCGAGGCCCAGGACCCTTCCCTGCCAACTGACTGGTCTTATTTCAACCTGGCGAAATTCAAGACGACAGGCGCTAATCTGAACGCCGCTTTCAATCATAAATCACTGCAAACCTCCCTTGGCTTCCAGTGGCTGGGCGCCTATAACCAGTATGCGGAGCTTTCTCCCGAAAGCCGGCAGTCTTTCGAATGGACCCCGGAAATAAATTTCAACCTGACCTATACCATCACCCCGATCAAAACGGGCATTCATATTGCTTACAAGTATACGGGCGCCAAACCGGGGCACTTCCTGGTTTCATCCGACCCGGTCGTCGTTCAGAAAACATCTGTTTCTTCATACCAGATAGCAGACCTTTCCCTGAACAAAGCCCTGGGTAAATTGCTCGTCCTGAACGCCGGCGTAAGAAATTTGTTTAACATTACCCAACTTGCCGACTCCACCCCGACCGGCGGCGCGCATACCGGCAATGGCAGCGTGCCCATGTCCTACGGCAGGTCCTACTTTTGCGGGCTGACTTTCAACTGGGCCAGGGGAAAATAACTTTTGGACACAATATCAATTCATAATAATTTAATTGCCAGATGAAAAACAAGATAACCGGCGCTCTTTTGACCCTGATTTTCCTATTTGCCGCCAACGCCTGCAAAGACGACGAGCCGCCACTACCTGATAACCTCATCCAGTTCGAAGCTTCACAGCAGGGTGTGCCGGAAACTGAACAGGAAGTTACAGTCAAGGTAAAGCTCTCGCGGGCCACGGAAGCGGCCACTACCGTTGTCGTTGATCTGAAACCCACAGGCATCACCTACGGGAAGGAATTTACCACGGTACCGGAGGCGGCCAACAACAGTGTTTCACTCCCGCTTCCGGCCGGGAGCACGGAAGGATCGCTCAAAATTGTTAAAGCACAGGGGGTGCTGTTAGGCGGGACGGAAACGCTTGAACTTACCCTCAAGTCAGCCACCGCACCGGTACTGGCCGGGAAAATGAACCAGTTAAGCCTCAAGTTTGCACAAATCATTTCCACCGGATCGCAAATGACCATTAACGGTCTGGCAGGCTCCGAACCGGGAAGCTCGGCCGCCAATAGCGTTTACGTCGATTTCAGCAACAACTCGCAAACGGCGGTACTGCGCTCTTCCTGGGACCTGGGCTTCTACTGCGGCAGCGAATTCAGAGTCATCCTCAACAACACAACCAGCGCGTCGGCAAAGATGCTCAACAAAACCGATCTGAAAGCAGTCACCGCCGCTGACACCATCCCGGCCGCCGACTGGACGGTGGGCGCGTACAACCCGAAAGAAATGGGTCTTGTTGACAATGTAACCGGCGATCTTACCAAGACAATTATCGCTGAAATAGCCGCTGACGATGCAACCAACAAAGTCTACATCATCAACCGGGGCATTGGCGGCGGATTGAAACCACGTCCCTGGTTAAAAATACGCGTACTTAGAAATGGCGCGACCGGCTATAAGCTTCAATATGCACGTATAGAAGACACGACCGTCAGAGAAATCGACGTTACCAAGGACGCCTCATTCAATTTTGTGTATGCAGGTTTTGACGGAACAGTTGTCAAAAAAGTAAATGCAGAGCCCCAAAAATCACAATGGGACATCAAATGGGGATACCAGCTTATTCAGACCGCGCTATCGCCGACCGAGATGATCCCTTACGGCAGCTCCGATTTTGTTGCCATCAATAATCGGGGCGGCGTTCAGGCGGCAGAAGTTCTCACCAGTACCGTGAGTTACGACGCCTTTGGAGAATCGCACCTCGCTGCGGTTCAGTTCAAATCCAACTTCGACGTAATCGGTACAGCCTGGCGGACAGCCAGTGCAACCTCAGGTGCATCTGCTGTTAAATCCGACCGCTTTTATGTCATCAAAGACCCCTCCGGGAATGTGTACAAGCTGAAATTTATTCGTTTCCACGGTGATGAAGGCGGGACCCGCGGCAAGCCCGAAACCGAGTACAAATTGGTCAAAAAAGGTGTGTAAGGCATATGGGATGCCGGGATCACTACGGGTTCCCGGCATCCCTGCCGCCAGGTAGCCACCGGTTACAATAAAAAATGATACATTTACTGATCCGGGCGCATGTCGCCGGCTGCATGAACCAGCCTTTGCGGGCGGGCAACAAGCTATCATTAAATATTCCGTATCATGAAATAGCCATGAGCTTTGAGGTATTAGCTACAAGCGGCACACAAACGGCTGATGAATAAATAGCTCACCCCTCACAGCTCACAGCGGTCCGCCGCTGCGGCTCAAACCTTTTTATACACATGAAAAAAAACATCTTCATCTTTCTCGCAGTTATTGTTGCATCGGCTTGCGCCAGCAGAGAAAAACCAGGCCGGGAAGAACAGCAGGTCGCAGAAGAAAAACCAGTCAAACAGGTGTCGGTAAGCGATCTTCTCGGTAAGGAATGGAGTCTTCAGGAACTGAACGGGGCTCCCATTGTACTTGATCCGAATTTCCCTAAAAAGCCGGTCCTGGTGTTTGAAAAAGACGACAACCTCAGTGGCAACCTGGGCTGCAACGGTTTCGGCGGCGTTTACAAAATAAAGGAAGACGGAACGATTGCCATTTCAAATATTCTATCCACGCAAATGGCTTGTGCCAACCTGGAGGTGGAGAAGGCCTTTACGGAAGTGCTGCAGGGAGCCAAAACGTTCGAGGTAGAAAACGGCCTGCTGACGCTCAAAGACGACAACCAAAAAGTTACGGCAAAGCTTACAGCACAGTAGTTATCCTTAATACAGATGGCCGGCGCCGACAGCCTTACGTGGCCGGCCCGGCCAATTTATTACTCCATTGAGTTCCTTCCGCGCAACTAACAGGGCTACATTGTTAATGCTGGGGGCTTGTTTATGCTTCTCGGCAATGGTCGCTACATCAAAGGTGCTGGGTGCTACCTACGACACGCCGCAGCAGGTGTTTTTCAGAAACCTGATCGGCGTGATTTTCGTACTGGGAAGCCTTGTCCGGAGACCCGCCCGCCATGTCGGCGGCAGACCGCTGCTGCTCGTATCGCGCGGAATCATCGGCACCATCTCTCTATATCTCCTTTTCTACGCGGTCAGCACGCTTGGAATGGCCCGATCCATCACATATCAATATACTTACCCGCTTTTAATGGCGCTTTTCTCCTACCTTTTTACTGCTGACAAACCGGCTAAAAGAGAAGTAGCAGCCATTGTGATCGGCATGGCGGGAGTCTGGTTTATTTTCAAGCCGGACATGACCATGCCCCCCGAAAGCCACATGATCGGACTGGCCAATGCGCTCCTTACCACCTTTGCCTATCTCGCCATCAAACAGCTCAGCAGCTACTACGATGCCCGGTACATTGTACTTTCCTTTATGCTGAGCGGCCTCGCTTTACCCATACTGTCGTTCATCGGCGGGCAAGCCTTCGCAAGCAGTGATGCCGGCTTTTTTATCGGGCATTTCAAATGGCCCGAAAATGGATTTCACTGGCTTCTTTTCCTATCAATGGGGCTTACCGCCCTCGCAGGTCAGGTGTTGATGACCCATGCCTTCGCTGCCGGCAGCGTTACCCGGGTCGCGCCTATCGGCTATTCCAGCATCTTCTTTTCGACAATTATCGGCATCGCCCTCGGCGAGTCCATTCCTGACCCGGCAACCATAACAGGCATGGCGCTGATCGTAGGCGGCGGCGTTTTAGTAACGGCGTTTCCGAGGGGGGAGGTTTGAGGTATGAGGTTTGAGGTTTGAGGGATGGGGGATGAGGGGTGAGGGGCGGAAATAATTGGTGATAAATAACTAAAAATTTCAAAGTTTTTTATAAGTTAAGCCCAATTAAGCAAAACAGGCGGATCCCGCTCCCAGGTGGATTTACTGGCGGGACGTTCCGGAGGATTGGCGAATATGAACCCACACAAAAAAAGAGCTGTCTTTCGCTTTGGAAAAATAGCGCTGATAACGGCATTGACCATACTGACGGCCGGTGGTTTCTATTATTATTTCCAGGGAAAAGGCGCTACCACTGAGATAGGAGAACAGGCAATGCCGGAGACGGTCAGCTTCAATTTCCATATCAAACCTATTTTATCCGACCGTTGCTTTGCTTGCCATGGCCCAGACCAGAATCACCGTGAAGCCGGTCTTCGTCTCGATCTTGCCGAAGACGCCTACCGCGTTTTGAAAGACACGCCGGGGCTACATGGAATTGTACCCGGAAAACCAGACTTGAGCGGTGTGTACCAAAGAATTGTCACCGATGACCCCGACCAGAGGATGCCCCCTGTCGCGTCCAACCTCACGCTTACTCCACATGAAATAAAACTGATCGGAAAATGGATCAAACAGGGCGCGAAATATGAAAAACACTGGGCCTTTATCCCGCCCCGAAAGGTAACGCCTCCTCCTGCCGACGATGCGGGCTGGGCCACAGGAAGCATTGATCGTTTTGTATGGGCCAAAATGCAGGAAAAAGGACTGAAGCCCAATCCCGAAGCGGATAAAGCTACCCTGCTCCGGCGGATCTGCACAGATATTACGGGGCTGCCGCCGGATTTAAAGCAGATGGAGGCATTTCTTGCCGATGATTCTCCCGATGCGTACGACAAGATGGTTGACCAGCTTCTGCGCTCCCCTCATTTCGGGGAAAAAATGGCGCTTCACTGGATGGATATCGCGCGTTATGCAGATTCTTACGGATACCAGGATGACCAGTTAAGAACACAGTGGCCCTGGCGGGATTGGGTGATCCATGCTTTTAACAAGAATTTGTCATATGACCGGTTTCTCACCTGGCAGCTTGCCGGTGATATGCTGCCGGGCGCCTCGATGGAACAAATACTCGCTACCGGTTTCGGACGCAACCATAAAATTACGGAAGAGCAGGGTGTCATCGACGAGGAATACCGGGTTACTTACGTACTCGACCGTACCAACACCTACGCCAAGGGTATCCTGGGCGTTACAATGGAATGTGCGCAATGCCACGACCACAAGTACGACCCGTTTTCGCAGAAGAATTACTACGAACTATTCGCGTTTTTCAATAATACACCCGAAAAAGGAATCGAAATTGCAAATTCCAGGGAGTCCAAACCCCGCAAGTATCCATTCCTGGAAATATCCGGGGCCGAAGCCTCCAGCCTTCTGAAGTTTGTCAACATGCCCGACACTTCGGCTGTTGCCGTTTCGGTGATGGAAGAGCTGCCCGAACAGCGGAAAACCTTCGTCCTTAACCGGGGCGTTTATGACGCTCCCGGTGATGAAGTAGCCCCTTCTACACCGCCGTCCATCCTGGAGATGAATCCGGACAAGTATCCCCGGAACAGGCTGGGATTGGCAAAATGGACCGTCGATTCGCAGAATCCGCTAACCAGCCGGGTGTTGGTCAACCAACTTTGGGAGCAGATTTTCGGACGGGGCCTCGTATCAACCGTTGGCGATTTCGGCAGCCAGGGTAGCCTCCCCTCCCACCCGGAGCTGCTGGACTGGCTTTCGGTAGATTTTGTGCAGCATGGCTGGAACATCAAACGACTTGTGAAACAAATCGTTACCTCGGCAACTTACCGGCAGTCTGCCCGGCAAAGCCCTGCGCAGAAGGAACGGGATCCCGACAACATTTATCTTTCCCGCGCCAACCGCATCAGGCTCCCGGCCGAGCTTATCCGCGACCACGTACTGGCCAGCAGCGGCCTTTTGACGGACCGCGTCGGGGGACCAAGCTTCAAGCCTTATCAACCCAACGGAATCTGGGAAGTAACCAGCTCCGGGAGAGGCAACCTCAAACGCTACGTGCAGGACCACGGCGCGGATTTATACCGCCGCGGCCTTTACACCTTTATCAAGCTGACCGTTCCGCCTCCCAATATGCTGATTTTCGATGCGAGCAACCGGGATCAGTGTGAGGTAGCCAGAATTCGCACCAATACGCCCCTGCAAGCCCTGGTTATGATGAACGACCCTGTCGTCCTGGAGGCCTCCCGGGTTCTGGCAGGGCAGCTGCTCGCCAACCGGAACCAGACGGATACCGACAGGATTACCGAAGCTTTTCGCAGGATTCTGTGCAGGCCTCCGCAGGAAAAGGAGAAAGAGCTGCTCCTCGCCTACCTGGAATCCGAAGCGGTCCGTTATGGGAAAAATCCCGCGCTTGCGGAGAAATTTCTCAACGCGGGCGAGTATCCTGCCACCCCCAACCCCGATAAAACCAGGCAGGCAGCACTGATGTCTGTTGTCCACTCGCTTTACAACCTGGAAGAAACCATTACCAAAAACTAGGCCGGTTATGCACGATATCCTAAAAGAAACGAGTCTGAACATCAACCGCCGGCAATTTTTCTCCAGGCTGAGCACCGGCATAGGTGGTGCGGCTTTGGGTTCTCTCCTCATCCCGGACTTATTTTCAGGATCAGCGGGGTCCGGCGAAGCTTTTTTGCCGGGCAAGCCACATTTCGCCCCCAAAGCCAAGCGCATTATTTATTTGTTTCAAAGCGGAGCGCCTTCACAACTGGAATCGTTTGACTACAAGCCGCTGCTTCGTCAAAAAATGGGGGAAGACCTGCCTGAATCCATACGCGGCGGGCAAAGGCTGACGGGGATGACCGCCAACCAGGCGCGGTTCCCGCTTGTCGGCTCACTATTCGAATTCCAGCAGTACGGACAGGCACGGGCCTGGGTCAGCGAGCTTTTCCCCCATACAGCCAGCGTAGTCGATGACATCTGTATTATCAAGTCGCTTTTTACCGAAGCTATTAATCACGATCCGGCCATTACATTTTTCCAGACGGGTGCACAGCAGGGGAACAGGCCGAGCATGGGCGCATGGATGAGCTATGGCCTGGGGAGCGAGAACCAGAACCTGCCGGCGTTTTGCGTGCTGGTGTCCAAAGGCAAGGGGAACGGACAGGGGGTGTATGCCAAACTTTGGAGCAACGGCTTCCTGGATTCCATTCACCAGGGCGTTCAGTTTATGCCGGGGGCCGACCCCGTGCTATACCTGGGCAATCCCGGGGGAACAGACGGGACAAGCCGCAGGAAAATGCTGGACAACCTGGAACAGCTCAACCAAATGCGCTACGAAGAACTCGGGGATCCGGAGATACTGGCCCGGATCAAGCAATATGAAATGGCCTACCGGATGCAAACTTCGGTTCCCGAGGTTACCGATTTGTCCCGCGAGCCCGACCATATTATCAAGTTATATGGCCCCGATTGCCTCGTGCCCGGCACCTATGCCGCCAACTGTCTCCTCGCCAGGAAATTGGCGGAGAACGGCGTGCGTTTTATACAGCTTTATCACCAGGGCTGGGACCAGCATGGCAACCTGCCGACAGAAATGACCGGACAGGCCAAAGACGTAGACCAGGCGTCGGCGGCGCTCGTACAGGATCTGAAACAGCGCGGGTTACTGGAAGACACCCTTCTGATATGGGGCGGGGAATTCGGCCGTACCAACTATTGCCAGGGAAAACTCGCGCATAACGAGTATGGACGCGACCACCATCCGCGCGCTTTCAGCGTCTGGCTGACCGGCGGCGGTGTAAAAACCGGTATAGTTTTCGGTGAAACCGACGACTTCGGATACAACATAACCAGAGACCCCGTGCACGTACATGACTTCCAAGCTACCATTCTTCACCAGATGGGTATAGATCACGAAAAACTCATCTACAAACACCTGGGGAGGCGATACCGCCTTACCGATGTTCACGGAAAAATAGTTCAGGGAATACTTGCCTGATCATCAGTCCCATCCATATTAACGGAAGTATGAATTACATAAAGAGTCTGCCCATCCATCTGATCATCGGACTTAATTCATTCATCCTTTTTTTTCTCTTTTTCGAAGCGCGTATTTCTGCGCCCCCTATTTTGGAAACGGTGGGCAGGCTGCACCCGCTGATACTTCATTTTCCGATTGTACTGCTTCTACTGGCCGTGTTATTCGAGCTCGCCCGGGAAAAATTCCCATGGGAGGGCGCAGTCTCCACATGGCTGGTCCGCTTTTTTCTCTACGCAGGCGCCATTTCCGCAGCTGTGACGGTTATTTTCGGCCTTTTCCTTTCGAAGGAAGACGGGTATTCCGGGGAACTCGTCTTATACCACAAATGGCTGGGTGTAGTTACCTGCTGGCTTTCTGCCGGGCTTTGTATCGGCTACAGCCGCCTTGGCAGAACGGCGGCGGTAATCTCGATGGCCGTAATGGCTATCGCACTGACGGGAGCCGGGCATTATGGCGCGGCCATTACGCATGGCGAAAACTTCATATTGGAACCCATCCGGCCGAAATCTACCGGCATACAAGACCTTTCAAAAGCGCTGATCTACCCCGACCTGGTTGCGCCGGTCCTGAAACAGAAATGCATAAGCTGCCACAATCCTGACAAAGCCAAGGGCGGGCTCGTTCTTACCGATACTGCTGCTATGGTCAAGGGCGGTGAAAACGGCAAGCTTTTTATAGCCGGCAATGCTTCCGGCAGCCTTCTGACGGAACGCCTGCTCCTGGATCTCAACCACAAACACCGGATGCCCCCCAAAGGGAAACCGCAGCTTACCGAAGCGGAAATTGGCCTTATCAAAGCATGGATTGATGACGGAGCCGACTTTCGGAGCAGCTTGAAAACGTCGTCGCAAGCAAGCGCAATCAGCGCATTTGCTGCAAGCATTTACGGAGAAACCCGGGAACCGGGTTATGACTTCGCCCCCGCCGACCCCGAAGTAGTTGCCGGGCTCGCTACCAGCAACCTGTTGCTCGCACCGGTTAGCTACAATTCGCCGGGTCTTGATGCATCGTTTTTCGGACGAAGTAACTTCAACAAAAAAACGCTGGAAACCCTGACCCGCGTAGGCGAGCAGATCGTTTCCATCAATTTGTCCGGCATGCCGGTAGGAGACCCGGACATGGCTTTGGTCACCCCATTTATCAACCTCCGCACACTCAACCTCAATCAAACCGCTATTACGGATAAGGCAATACCGGAGCTGCAGAAATTAAAAAAACTGGAGGTGATTATGCTGACGGGCACCAACCTCTCGCCAGGCGCATTCGAAAAGCTGGCAAAGCTCCCGAATTTGAAACGCGTTTATGCCTGGAATACCCGACTTGCCAGGACGGAAGCCGACCGTCTGCAAAAAAACGGCCCGAAATTTGACGTAGGGCCCGAAAACCGTGACAGCACCCTGTTACAACTCAACCCGCCGCTTTTTGTGCCCTCCAATTCCTTTTTCAGGGAGCCATTCGCATTGTCAATCAGTCATCCGGTATACGGCGCTGCCATCCGATACACGGTAAACGGAGCAGATCCCGGTCCCGCTGACCAGGTCGTCAATAAAAAACCCGTTACCATTACCCAAAATACGGTAGTAAAAGCGCAGGCGTTCAAAGACGGATGGACGGGAAGCGAGATTGTCGAAAAGACTTACCAGCGGGGCGCTATGATTCCGACGTCATTTTCGCTGGCTACCCAACCGCATCCACTCCACAAAGGAAACGGCGCGGCCAGCCTTTTTGATCTGCAGGACGGCAGTCCGGATATACTCTACGCGAGCGACGGAAAGTGGCTGGGTTACCAATCTCAACCCTTCATTGCCGATCTGAAATTCGACAAGCCGGTCGGCGCCCGGGAAATATTGCTCAGTACCCTCACCAGCGTGGCACTGGATGCATTCCCGCCGGCTTCGGTTGAAATCAGGGCGTCGGGTCCGGGAGGTGACACCATACTGATCGCCAGGGTTACCCCCAATCTCCCTCAGAAAAAAGCCCCTGTTGAAAAACAAATAATTCGCTGTCCACTGCCGGCTTCCGGCACTTTCGGGCACCTGCGGGTCATCGTTACACCGCTTCCTAAAATGCCGGGCTGGCATGCCAGGCACGGACAACCCGCCTGGTTTTTTATTGATGAAATACTTATTAACTAGCCCGAACGGCCTTAATCCTACCTAATGACCGAAATCAAAACCAGCTTACCCACCAGAAGAAATCTATTGGCCGCGTTAGGCGTCGGCGTATTCTCAACCGGCGTGGCAAAAGCTGCAGCACCCGATACAGGTGCTGAAAAAAAACAGGAAAGTATTAAAACCCTCGCCACCTTCACTGCCCTTTTATCGGAAACTACACTGCAACCGGGAACCCTGGTAGAAACACTCGGCTACTATGAGCCTGGCGATACCGGCGGCGCCATCTATAAAATCACGCGGGATACGCTTGAAACAGACGCCGGACAACTTCCAACCGGTCATTCCGTCAGGATGCTCCCCGGCTCATCCGTCAACTACCGGATGTTCGGGGCCCGAGCCGACGGGAAATCGGACGACGGCATCGCAATTAAAAAGGCACATCACTTTGCCAACCTGACCGGGACACCGGTAGTAAATGCGTCCGGATCGTTCTGGGTCGGCGACACCCGGTCCATCCCTGTACAAACCGATGTTCACTGGGGCAGCACCGTTTTTCACCTTGACGAATCAAAAAACGTTCCCAGGGAACCCCACTTCGAAGTGCTCCCGGCCGAAGGGCCGATGCCCGTCAGGCTTTCTGCTGCCGATAAAGCCGCACTGGTTAAACAACTACGCCCCGGCGCGAAGCTCATCCCGGAGCTGGCCGCCTATAAAAACTGCCTGATCATCGTAAAAGATGAAACCGACCGGATAGGCCGTCGCTTCGGCGTGGACTATAGCCCTAAAGGCTGGGCAAAAGAAGAGTTCTTTTACGTAGAAGAATTCGGTCGGGTTATCGGCGATATCGCGTGGGTCTTTTCAGATTATACCGAACTTACCGCCTATCCCTGCGACAAAAGCTATCTGACCATCGAAGGCGGCGTCTTCCTGTTGTCTGGCGACAACCCGGGCGCTGCACGCGGCCCCTACCACGACGAAGGCATCACCGTACGGCGCAGCCGCACCATCATACGCAACCAATGGGTGGGGCTTGAAAAGGGGCGCTCCGACATCTCAATGACCCCGAGATCGGGATTTTATTCTTTCAGCCACACCTATGATATCCTGCTTGAGAACGTCAGGCTGATTCCCTGGGAAAAGAACCGGCCGGGAACGGACCGGGATCTCTGGGCCGGCACCTACGGCATAGGCGGGTCACGCGTGCTTTCAGGCACTTTCCGAAACATCACTGCGGAAGGAAGCCCCATTCACTGGGGTGTGTTCGGCACCAACCTGTACAAGAATTTCAGGATCGAAAACTGCAGGCTCAATCGGGTAGACGTGCATTTTCATGGTTGGAATATCACCATCAAAGACTCCGAAATAGGGGCGAACGGGCTTACACTGACAGGCGGGGGCGAATTGCTGATCGAAAACACCCGCGTCTTCAATAACGTCTTCCTCAACCTGCGCCAGGATTACGGCGCTAAATGGGACGGTCCGATCCGGATCTCGAATAGCCGGATGATTCCGCAAAACGATGGCCCGGCCTGGATACTTTCAATGCTCGCCGGTGATTTTGACTATGGATACCCCGTAGTTTTCGGCAGGCAGATTGTGGTAAATGATTTCGTGGCAGACTCGAGAGAAGAGTGGTCCAACGCCCGGTACAACCTCATACGATTGCCTAAATTTTCTAAAACCAAAGAGGGGCTTCGCCTCGTGTTTCCCGACCACACCGAATTCCGGAACGTAAGGGTCCACGGCAGGGCCAGGGGTTTCCAGCTTCTGGACCTGCCCGACGTTTCATCCTTTCTGAATGAATCCCGCAAAGGCGGAGATGGGGATGGAACACTCAAAACGAATGCCAACCTGATCTTCGAAAATATAGCGCTTGATGATGATCCGGACGTACCCAATCTCAGGATTGATCTTCCGGCTCCTTACGCGGACGACAAAGCGCTGTATCCGTTTGTGCGTATTATCGGCTGTGATTACCTGAATGTAGAGCTGGGGTCAGTAAAAGCACTGATCAGCATAGATCTTTCCATTGTACGGCAATTCAGAGCCGGCGGACCCAAAGGGTTCGAAGGCCGTATTTTCTACGACCGCTGCCGGTTCCAGGGAAGCGTCCCCGGCAATTCTGCCCTCCCGATGTTTCTATGGAAGACCCGCTACGGTATCAGCTTCACCAATTGCGAAATCAACCTGCCGTTGCAGAACGGGAAACCCGTTCCGGAGTATCTCGACCGCCTGGAAATGCTGTCTGTCAACGGGGTTGTGCGATTCAACCACCTCAATACCCGGCTTGGCGGTGATATTTTGAATCACCTGTCGAAGAGCAAGACCCGGCTGAACAGGAAATTCCTCGAGGGGATCAGGAATCACCACGAACTGGAGGACGATTAAGCTTCCTACAGCTTCACTTTTTCCATACGGGGTGCAAACAAATGCATAATTCCCCAGGCTAGCAGGTATGCAAATCCGCAGATGATAAATATCAGGTTGTAACCGGTATTGATATTTCCGGCGGCTTTGGCCGCGTCAAGCAGATTGCCTACCAGCAGTGGAAAAAGGATTCCGCCCACAGAACCCGCCATCCCCCCGATGCCCACCACCGAACTTACGGCCTTTTTGGGGAACATGTCGGAAGCAGTTGTAAAAATATTGGCGCTCCAGGCCTGATGGGCCGCAGCAGCCAGGCTGATGAGCGCCACAGCCTGCCAGATATTGGTACAATACTGCGCAAACACAATAGGCACAACGATTATTGCAAACAACAGCATCGCGGTTTTCCTCGCCTTAAAAACAGGCATTCCTTTCCTGATAAAATAACCCGACAGGTAGCCGCCGCCGATGCTCCCGATAGTAGTAGCGGTATACAGGATCGCCAGGTGCAAACTTGGCTTCTTCAGATCCAGGTCGAAGTTGCTTGCGAAATAAGAAGGCAGCCAGAACAGGAAAAACCACCAAACCGGGTCGGTCAGGAATTTCCCGAAAACAAAAGCCCAGGTTTGGCGGATACGGAAGAGTTTGAGCCAGCCGCCTTTTTCTTCGGGGCGGCTCTCCTGAGCCTGTTCTGTCTCCTCGTCATCATCGCTGTGAATATGATCATACTCATCTTTTGAAATTCCCTTTTTCCGGGAAGGCACTTCGTATAGAAACCACCAGAACCCGAGCCAGATAAACCCGATAGCCCCCGTGATAATAAATGCTTCCTGCCAGCCGTAAGCGCCCAGGATCCAGGGGACCATGATGGGCGCAACGACAGCGCCGATATTCGCCCCGGAGTTAAAAATACCGGTGGCGAGGGCCCGTTCCTTTTTCGGGAACCACTCGGCTGTAGCCTTGATGGCAACAGGAAAGTTCCCGGCTTCACCAAGGCCCAGTGACGCGCGTGCCGCAATAAAGCCCATGGTGGACTGCGCCGCTGCGTGAAAAATAGCCGCTATACTCCAGACGGTTATTGAAATGGCATATCCGAGCTTGGTCCCGATTTTATCGACAAACCCGCCATAAAAAAGCAACCCAACCGCATAGGCGGCCGAAAAGGCCATCACGATGGTGGCATAGTCGGTCTCAGTCCAGCCAAACTCTACTTCCAGCGCGGGTTTGAGCAGGCCCAATACCTGGCGGTCGAGATAATTGATCGTGGTGGCGAAGAAGAGCAACGCTACTACCGTCCATCTGAAGTTGGTCTTTTTTTCCATAAGTGCATTTATTGATTACCGGTGGGTCCCCCCATCATTGACGGGTCGGTTGGATCAATGAGAAGGGCTACGCTTTACACCTCCGAATATAGCTAAAAAATCCACCCGACAAATAGCAAAGGCTGTCCCGGGGTTATCCCGGGGCAGCCTTGCCCTTATGAACGATACGCCAGAACTATTTCAACCACCAGGGTTTGGAGCTTATCCGGTCGTTTCCTTCACCAAACTGAGTTTTGATAGCCGCAGACACATTTTCGGTGTTGGTGTTGTATTCTGCCTGCGGATACATCCAACGGAAAGGAATGGCAACACCGGCGGGGCGCCTGAACGACGGGTAACCGGTTCTCAGATGATCGAAAAAGGCCGTCAGACCGGACTGGAAATAAGACCGCAGGTACCGTTGCATGATGATTTTTTCAATTTTCTCAGCCGTGGTAGTTGCTTTCGAAAAATCATTGATCGGTTCGGAAAGGTATGCATCTGCCTTTTCCGGCGCTACGAAAGCAGACAGGCCCTTTGCATAAGTTTCATAGAATTTGAAAGAGGCCTTCACACCTTCCTTATAGTACTTGGCAGCGTCGCCTGTGACCCACCCCCTTACGATGGCCTCGGCAATAATAAGCTGCTGTTCCGAGTACCCGAGAAGTACGTATGGTTCGGTCGTGGCGTCTTTATGATACCTTTCTTTCACTTTGGAAGTATTTCCTTTTGCGGCCTTCGTATTTACCTCGGCATAGGGAGCAGCGGGATCTCCCCCTTCGTAGGCGGAAAAGTCAGCAACATCTTTGCCGGCGTCTTCCGCATTTTTGGTTTGCGTGCAATAGATAAACAACCGGGGATCTTTCCGGTCCTGCAAGCGGCGGATAAACGTGGAGTCCATGTACATCCCGGAACCAAAGCCTGAAGAGTTAAAGTCAGGATAACGGTTTCCCTGCTGATCACGGAACACAAGCTGCGCGTCGTCGTCGTTGCTGCTGAAAAGCGGCTGGCTGCCCACAATACCGGCAAATGCCGATTTGATATTGAGGTCGGCGTCACCTTCTTTTCCTGAAAGCATCAGGAGCACTTTCAGGCGGAAGGCGTTCACCAGTTTCTGCCATTTTGCTACGCTGCCGCCGTAAATAATATCGCCGGAAATAATGGTGTTCTGTCCTGCAAGAATCGAATTCGCTTCCTCCAGCTCGACCAGGATCCCTTTGAATACCTCTTTCTGAGGGTCATAAACGGGCGGCGAATAGATTTCTTGCTTCTCACCTTTCAGCGCTTCCGAATAAGGGACGTCACCAAAGGTCATGGTAAGCGCAAAAAAGTAGTACGCCCTGAAAAACTTACCCAATGCAATGTATGCCGGAGCATTGATACGCTCGGCCTCTTCCATCATTTTCGTTACATCGCGCATGCGTGAATAGGCCTGAAAATCTGACCGGTCCCATTTGTAGTACTGGCCTGAGCTTTCGCCGTCGGTCTGCACGAGCATCTTCATGACATAGAGCGGCCCCGTGCCGCCATTATATTGAAAAGCGCTCCACTGGATCTGAGTAAGCTGAAGCTGTGGGTGGGTTTCGGTAGCCCGGTTCGGGTCGACGTTTATTTCGGCCAGGTCCTGGCAGCCCGTCATACACAGGAGCAGCAGCGCAGTCGATAAGAATATTTTTTTCATTTGTATAAAGTTTTGAGCGATGAGCGGTGAGGTGTCGGCGCATTGCTACCGGTGTCTCCGCCCTCCTGCTCGTTCCAGGATCATGATAGACGTTTCGACAACTACAGTTTAAGATTCAGGGCTACCCCAAGGTACCTTGGCGACGGATCCTGCAAATCAGAGTCATTACCTTCTTTGAAGTCCGGATCGAGAATCGGCATCTTCTTCCACATCGCCAGGTTATAGGCGAACACCTGCGCATTCAACCCTTTTATCTTCGACCCCAGGTTAATGATTTTACCAAGATCGTAACCGATGGCTACCCTTCTCAACTTGAAGAAAGACCGGTCAAAAGTATTGGCAAATTTCTTGTTTTCGCTCTCCGTTACCCGGGCACGATAAGGGTATTGCTGCCCCCATGTCTGCCAGCTCACTGCGGTTGTATTTGGGGTGTAGGTACGGGTATCGGTAGTAACGTTACCCAGCACATCCCTTACCAGCTCACCGCCTTCAACCACTACACCGGTGGGAACGTATACCGGCTTGCCGGCTGCATATTCAGCTGCGCGGAATTCTGTGGAAGACGGGTGCTTCCCGGCCCACCACATCTTTTCGATGGTGCTGGAGTTCATAATACCTCCCCACACACCGTCAATATCCACACCTACGTCAAAACCTTTGATCTTGAATTTGTTCTGGATACCCAGACGCCAGGACGGATCGAAATGACCCAGGTTCTGCAGGTACGAATCCCGGATGGGAAGCCCCTTTTTGTCCAAAATCAACTGTCCGTCTGCACTTTTCATCCACACCTGAGCATAATAGCTGTCGGTCCGGTCACCCAGCTTGAGGTTGCCAAAACGGGCTTTATCACCGTATATCTCGGTAATTTTCCGTACGTATCTCGACCAGTTGGCGCTTACATCCCAGGAGAAGTCTTTCTTGCGCATTGCTTTCAGGCCGGCTACGATCTCGAAGCCATTCGTTTTATACACGTTGCCATTTACCTTTCTTGAAGTAAAGCCGGAAGCTTCCGATATCTCGAGGTCCATAATCTGGTTCTCATCTATGATGTTATAATAGGTGAGATCGAGTGTGAGCCGGTTTTTAAAGAGCGCGGATGAAAGGCCGATTTCATAAGACGACGATTTTTCCGGCAGGATATTCGGGTTGATAATTCCGGAGGGATAGTAAACCGATGGCGTGGCGCCGTAGGTAACTCCCTTGTTGTAGGCAGAAAAAATACTGTATGGCGCCAGATCGCTCGAAACCTGCGCCCATGAGGTGTAAAGCTTCAGGTAATCAATCGCTTTGGGCATCGGAAGGATCTCGGAAATCATTGTGCTGAGTGACACAGAAGGATAGAAATACGAGTTACCTTTCTTCGGCAAAGTCGAGGACCAGTCATTCCGGGCTGTGAAGCTAACGAAAACAGTATTGTAGAAGTCTGCATTTGCGGCGCCATAAACGCTTCGGATCGACTTCTCGTAAAGAGAGTTGGCTGCCTGAACGGGGCCGGCTGTATTATTGAGACTGTATACGAAAGGAACAATAAGACCGTCAGTAGACTGGTACTGGTCGGAGTAGGAGCGATTGAAAACGGATGCCCCCGCATTTAGTCCCAGCTGGAAGTTATCTGAAACATCCTTTACATAAGAAGCCAGTACGTCGGCATCGAAATTGACCTGGTGAGTATTCCAGATTTTATAATCGCCATTTCTCGAATCGCCGTAGTTCATGTACGACTTCGGGCTTTTCATAGCGTCGAGCCGGTTGACATTCCTGACGGAACCCCTGGCCTGGATATTAAAATTGTCATTCGCTTTCCACAACAGCTTCATCTGCGAGTCTACCACGTTGCGGTTCTGGCTTTGTTCGAGCTCATAAGAAGCAAAATATGGGTTGTTGTACCAGGCATAGTTATAATTGGCCTGTACAAACCCTTCCGAACCGGGTCGATAAAGATGTTTGCGCAGGTCCTCCCCGTTTACGTCATCGCTCATCCAGAGGAGTATGGTATAGATATGGTTTTTCGGCCCGTATCCGTACCTGGGGTAGTTGGGAGAAAACACCTTGTTGTAAGACAGGGAGGTCTCCAGGTTCAGTTTCTTGGTCAGATCAAAAGAAGCATTAAAGTTAACGCTTCCGGTATTAAGCGACATATTGGGTACCTGTCCCTGCTGATAGGCATATTTTCCGGAGGCGTAATACCGGGCCCTGTCTCCTTTGTAGGCAACCGAGAAAGTATTGGTGCTCACTACACCCGTTCTCAGGAAATCCCTGAGGTTGTCGTGCGCAACGAAATCAGTCGGGACACGCTCGTACTTTGAACGGTCATCATATACGGTACCCTTCACATCTCCGTACCATTCAATAGTTTCCCCGGTTACTTTATTGCGTATCGGGCTGTTCCACTGCGGCACTTTCACCCCTGCGTTAAGCTTGGGCCCCCAGGTCATGTCCCCGTCCGAGATTCCGCCGTCGGCGCCATCCCAAAACTCGTACTGGCCGTTGGATCCGCTGCCGTATTCGGTCTGGGTTTTGGGCCATACGGTAAAGCCTGCCGTGACCATATTATTGGTCGAAACATTGATTGAAAGACCTTCCTGGCTGGCCATTTTGGTGGTGATCAGGATCGCGCCGTTCTTACCGCGCGAACCGTAAAGCGCCGAAGCGGCAATCCCCTTCAGAACGTTAATATTTTCAATGTCTTCACCTGTAACGTCGAAAAAATCGGTTTCCACCGGTACACCGTCAATAACAATCAGTGGAGTTTTACCACGTAGTGTAAACGATGGCGCCTGGAACATCCCGGTAGGGTTCGTGACGGTCAGACCGGCGATCTGCCCCGAAAGTGCATTACCGAGGTTCATCGTACGTGAGTTCGCGAGCTGCTCGGTGTTTACCTCCTGGGTGGTAAATCCCAGTCTTCTCTTTTGCTGCTTGATACCAATCGCCGTAACGACCACTTCCTCAAGGTTTTTAAAATCTTCCTTAAGCGACACATCAATAGTGCTGCGTCCATTGACCATAATCTCCTGTGATTCAAACCCGATAAAGGAGAAAACCAGAACTGCATTTTCTCCGGCATCGATCGCATACCGGCCTTCCTGGTCGGTAATCGTTCCCTGGTTCGTACTTTTGAGCATAATGCTGACACCGGGCAATTTGGCGCCTTGCGAGCTGGTGACAGTGCCTTTTATCTCAATCTGGGCAAATGAAATGCCGCAGCAAAGAGACATGAAGACTCCGAGCAATAGAAAAGATTTCCTCATAAGCATTTTTCTTGGGACAAAAATTTATAGAATAGGATTTCCTGTGTTAATATATACGTTTGTTATGAATAATACAAAATATTATACCGTACGGACTATTCGTCCATCAATTTGTATAAAACCGGCGGCAAAGCTAACCTTCCGATGTTAGGCAGATATTTCCTGAATGTTAATTTGATAAGTAAGTAAGGAAAACAACAGGGGATTGAAATCGGAAATCGGAAATCGGAAGTCAGCATCCTGCCGGCCCGATTTCCGATTTCTGATTTCTGATTTCCGATTTCCGATTCCTCCTCCTGATTTCCCTCAAAAGCCGAAGAAATTCTTCGCGTTGTTGTAGCAGATATTCTGTACGGTCTGCCCGATCCATTCGAGGTCGTTGGGAAGTTCTCCGTTCTCGATATCGTTGCCGTACAGGTTACAGAGGATGCGTCGGAAATATTCGTGCCGCGGGAAGGAAAGGAAACTTCTGGAGTCGGTCAGCATGCCGACAAAGCGGCTCAGCAGGCCCATATTGGACAGCGCATTCATTTGGTTTTCCATTCCCTGTTTCTGATCCATGAACCACCAGCCTGACCCGAACTGGATTTTCCCGGCTACTGAACCGTCGTTAAAATTCCCGATCATGGTGGCAATCACATCGTTGTCGGCGGGGTTCAGGTTATAGATCACGGTTTTTGCCAGCTGGTCGTGCTCATCAAGACGTCCGAGGAAGCGCGACAGTGAAAGCGCCTGCGGATAATCCCCGATGCTATCCCAGCCCGTGTCGGGCCCAAGCGTGCGGAGCGCCCGCCGGTTGTTATTGCGCATCGCGCCTATATGAAACTGCTGTGTCCAGCCAAGGGCATGGTACATCTTACCCAATTCATGGAGGAGAGCAGATTTAAAGACTTCCGTTTCGTCCGGGGCCGGGATATTTCCCGCGAGCCGTTTCTTCAAGATCCGGTCTGCTTCTTCAGGGGTGAAGTCCACGGCCGAAAGCCGTTCAAGGCCATGATCGGCCAGGCGCCCGCCCAGCGAAGCAAAAAAATCCGCGCGTTGCCGAAGTGCCTTGGTCAGCGCTTCGAATGATGCGATTTCCTCGTTAACAATCTCTCCCAATGCCGATATGAACCGGGTATAGGCGGGGTTTTCAATCAAAATAAATTTATCGGGACGAAATGTCGGGAGGACTTGCAAATCCAGCCCCTCCGACCTGATCTGGCGGTGATGCTCCAGGCTGTCGAGCGGATCATCGGTCGTGCATACCACCCTAACGTCCATACGCTTCAACAGGTTGCGTACCGAAAAGCCGGGGGTATTCACTTTCTCGCTGCACGCATTGTAAATACGTTCCGCGTTCGCGGGCGACAGCAACTCGTATTCATCGAAATACCTCCTCAACTCCAGGTGTGTCCAGTGATAGAGCGGGTTCCGCATCGTATAAGGTACGGTTTCAGCCCATTTCAGAAACTTCTCGCGATCAGACGCCCCACCTGTACAGTAGTGCTCGCCCACCCCGTTACTTCGCATGGCGCGCCACTTATAATGGTCGCCGTACAGCCAGATGCGGCTAAGATTTTCGAAAACCTTATCTTCTGCTATTTCATCCGGCGGCAGGTGGCAATGATAGTCGATTATGGGCATCCTGCCCGCGAACTCGTGGTAGAGTACACGTGCGCTTTCCGTTTGTAGCAAAAAGTCATCATCCATGAAAGCTTTCGCCGTGGTCAACCTGGATTCTTTCGCTGTATGCATCATGTATTGTATTGGTAGTTTTTTCTTAATCCGTATATGTTAAGGACGAAATTTCGCCAATACGCCCTTAACAAGACCGCCAACTATCCGGCCGAACAAAGGCAGCAGCGCAGCGTATCAACGGACTCCCTTAAAAGTTCGGCATTGCTTTTATTAAAAACGGGGTGCAGAAAGTCCGGGGCCAGTTCGGCGAGCGGGTAGAGCGCAAAGTTCCTCAAATGGAGCCTGGGATGCGGGATTTCGAGCGTAGGGCTGTGCCAAACACGGGAACCGTAATAGATGATGTCGATATCAAGCGTCCGGTCTCCCCACCGTTCGCGCCGCACACGGCCCAGCTCCCTTTCAATCTGAAGAAGGCGCCCGAGGAGCGCCTCCGGGTCCTGTGAAGTTCTAAAAGCGATCGCCTGGTTGAGGAACGGCGATTGTCCCACCGTTCCCCAGGCTTCTGTTTCATATATACCTGACACCCCTGTTATTACGCCTGGCAGGCGCATAATCGCGTGCCGGGCACTTTCAAGGTGGTGTTCGCGATCACCCTGGTTCGTCCCGAGCAGCAGATAAGCGGTCGTCTCAGTCTCCTGCAAGGATTAATTAATTTTGAGAACTGCCATAAAAGCCTCCTGGGGAATCTCTACGTTTCCTACCTGGCGCATCCGTTTCTTTCCTTTTTTCTGCTTCTCGAGCAGCTTGCGCTTCCTTGAAATATCACCGCCGTAACATTTGGCCAAAACGTCTTTCCGCATGGCTTTCACCGTTTCACGCGCGATAATTTTTTGACCGATGGCTGCCTGGATGGCAATTTCGAACATTTGCCTTGGTAAAAGCTCCCTCAATTTCTCGCACAGCTTTTTCCCCCAGTCGTAGGCTTTGGTCCGGTGAACAATGGCCGAGAGCGCATCTACGCGTTCCCCGTTGAGCATAATATCGAGCTTCACCATGTCTGACTCCTGGTAGCCGGCCAGCTCATAATCAAGCGACGCATACCCTCTCGAAATCGTTTTCAATTTGTCGAAGAAGTCAAAAACCACCTCCGCAAGCGGCATAGAAAACTGGATCTCGACGCGTTCGGCAGTCAGGTAAACCTGGTTTTTCAAGGTCCCCCGCTTGTCCATACAAAGCGACATAATCCCGCCGATGTACTCCGACTTGGTAATAATCTGAGCGTTGATAAAAGGCTCTTCGATCCAGTCAATGTAGGTAGGCTCGGGCATCTCGGAGGGTGCACTTACTTTAAGGTGCTCGCCCCGTGTTGTAATGACCTCAAACTGAACGGATGGAACCGTGGTGATAACGGTCATATCAAACTCGCGTTCCAGGCGTTCCTGCACGATCTCCATGTGCAGCATCCCCAAGAAGCCGCACCTGAAACCGAAGCCGAGTGCAGCCGAGGTCTCAGGTTCCCAAACCAGGGCTGCGTCGTTGAGCTGCAACTTCTCCATCGCTTCGCGCAGCTCTTCAAACTCGCTGGTATCAACCGGGTAAATACCGGCAAAAACCATAGGTTTGACCTCTGAAAAACCCTGTATAGGAGCTGCCGCCGACCGCTGGGTATGCGTGATGGTATCCCCTACCTTTACTTCTTTTGCCACCTTGATGCCGGAAATGAGATATCCTACATCACCGCATTCAATTACCTCTTTGGGTTCCTTCTGAAGGCGCAGGGTGCCAATTTCATCGGCTTCATATTCCCGCCCGGTAGCCATAAATTTTACTTTGTCACCCTTCCTGATACTCCCGTTCTTTACCCTGAAAATAACTTCTATTCCCCGGAAAGAGTTAAAAACCGAATCAAAAATAAGCGCCTGCAAAGCTGCTTTGGGGTCGCCTTGCGGCGGTGGGATGCGTTCCACGATAGCATTCAGGATGTCTTCGATACCAATCCCCGCCTTACCACTGGCAGGGATAATTTCCTCACGTGAGCACCCCAGCAAATCCACCATTTCATCCTTCACTTCCTCGACCATCGCTCCCGGAAGATCAATTTTATTCAATACGGGAATAATCACCAGGTCGTATCCCATAGCGAGATACAGGTTGGAAATGGTTTGAGCTTCTGTTCCCTGCGCGGCGTCCACGAGCAGAAGCGCTCCTTCACAGGCTGCGATAGACCGCGAAACTTCATAGGAAAAGTCAACGTGCCCGGGCGTGTCAATCAGGTTGAGTGTATACTTCTCTCCCTTGTATTGGTAATCCATCTGAATAGCATGGCTCTTGATGGTGATGCCACGCTCACGCTCAAGGTCCATATTGTCCAATAACTGCGCCTGCATATCGCGGTCAGAAACCGTTTTGGTAAATTCTAACAGACGATCGGCCAGGGTACTCTTACCATGGTCAATATGCGCGATAATACAGAAGTTGCGAATATTCTTCATTCAATAATTCAATACCAATCCCGGGGGATATACTTTTTTGTTAAAAAACCAGTGAGTCAGCAATCACGCTGCAATTATAAAATAAAAAAAGCCGTTTTTTCCTACAAATTTACCTGTAGCGATTCATAGTATTGACATTGAGCCGCATATATTTTAAGCCGCAATTACCCTGCGGTTGGCCGGGTTTCCCTTTTTTTCGCTACCTTTAACTAAGCAATTGAGTATGATCGTCGTTTCCATGCGTTTAAGCTAGATACGACGTGCTTCGTTAGTCATGATAGTTTCTTTTGTAACAGCCCCAATTAAAGTGAAGTTTTTTCAAACTCCCCTGGCTTTTTTGATTTTCCTGCTTTTGATTTCTGCTCCAGTGTCGGCCTTTCAGGCGAATGGCGCTAAAGTGACCGGCCGGGTAGTCGAAAAAGGCGGCAGCGAGTCGGTACCCTTTGCCACCATTGCGCTCCTGCGCCCTGATTCATCGGTGGTAATGGGTGTTTCCGCCGATGAGAATGGTGTATTTGAACTCGTCAGCGTAGCTCCGGGCAACTACCTGGTCAAAGTATCTTCTATCGGGTTTGAGCCGGAAGTGGTGCCGAATGTTCAGGTACCGGTAGAGTCCAGGCTGATTAACCTGGGTGTTATCCAGGTTAGGAACGAGGCCAACCAGTTACAGGAGGTAAAGATTGTCGCAGAGAAATCGATGATTGTCACCGATATAGACAAAACTTCCATCAACATAGGCCAGGACCTGCTGGCTTCCAGCAACAATGCGAGCGAGCTGCTTGAAAAGCTCCCGGCCGTGTCCATGGATGAAAACGGCTCGCCGATGATAAGGGGGATGTCGAACATTGTTGTGCTGATCGACGGAAAACCTTCCAGCCAGTACGGGAGCGACCTGGCCACCGTTCTGCAGAGCTTTCCTTCGGACCTGATTGAAAGAATTGACGTAATCACCTCGCCTTCTGCCAAATACGAAGCAGACGGCGCCAGCGGGGTAATTGATATCATCACGAAAAAGGCCACCATCGTAGGTATGAACGGTAACGTAAGGCTGAGCGCGGGGAACTACGACCATTATAATGCGGGCGGAAACTTTAACTACAAATCAGAGAAACTTGTTTTGAGGGCTTCCGGAAGCTACCAGACCTCCCAGGTACTGAACACCCGCCGGCTGAACCGCCAGAATCTGCTGGGTGAGGTACCTTCAACACTTTTCCAGGAAGGCAACGGGGTCAACAAAAACGCCAACGGGTTCGGACGGATCCAGGCCGGCTATGACTTTTCGCCCAAAACCAATGTGGGGGCTTCGATCAACTTCAGTAATAATCAAAACGAAAGCAGCGGGTTCACTGCCAACCGGACCGTTTATCCCGATGACGTCGTGAAACAAAAATTCAACCGGATTAACCGGGGGAATACCGATGGTCAGAACATCACTTACGGATTGGATTTCAGGCAGGAATTCTCGCAGCGCGAACACAACCTCACCGCCAGCCTGAACTATACAACCGGCGGTTCCGACGGCCGTTCCGACCTGATCCAGGAAAGTGACGAGATCAAACTGCAGCGGCAACAATACAACCAGCGCGACAATAACAGCCGGTCGCTGCATGGCAAAATTGATTTCTCATGGCCCGTCAATGAAAACCTTACCCTGATTGCGGGCGGCCATACCCGCCAAAATACCCGGAACAACAACAACCTGCTTTATACCTACGACAGCGAAACCGGGGATTTTATCTACGACGAAAGGATCAGTAACATTTTCGGTTACCGCGATGCCCTGTACTCCGGCTATGTGAGCGCCACGCAAAAGTGGAAAGACTGGGGGTTCCGTGCCGGGCTGCGGCTGAGCAATATGACCCAGTACCTCGACCAGGTCAGTATGAACCGCAAATTTTCGGTTCATTTCCTGAACATGATCCCGTCTTTTTCAGTATCGAGAAAAATCGACGACGCTTCTCTCGTCAAACTCAACTATAGCAGGCGCGTGCAACGCCCCAATGCCGACTGGCTTAACCCCTATACCGACATCACCGACCCGAGAAATATCAGGACCGGAAATCCGAACCTGAGCCCCGAGTTTACACACCGCATGGACCTTGGATACAGCAATTACAAAGAAGTTCTAGGTATCGGCTCATCGCTGTTTACCAGCTATTCGAACAATGCCATTACCACCATCCGGACAATCGACGAGGAGGGGATCTCCTATACCAGCTTTGATAACGTGGGCCGCGACCTTTCATACGGCGTTGAAACAGACCTTTCGCTCAAGCTGCTGGGCGATAAACTCAAAATCAATACCAGCGGACGTTTTTTCAGGAATGAGATTGTATCGGTGCCTGCCCAAATCGACAACCGCAGATGGTCCTTTTCCGGTAACCTGAATACTTTTTTCCAGCTTCCTGCCGGACTACGAGGCTCTGTTTATGTGAACTATGACGGGCCGAAAGCAATTGCCCAAGGTACGCGGATGGGGGTATTTCAGGGCAATGCGAGCATACGCAAAAGCTTCTTTGAAAAGCGGGCCTTTATTTCTCTCAACATCCAGGACATCTTCCTGTCGCGTCGTTACAGAAATAACCTCGCTACCCCTACCTATATCCAGCATTCGGAATGGCACAGGACCAACCGGTACATCGGGATAACAGCCAATTACAAGTTCGGAAAAATTATGGCACAGCAAGGCTAGGAGGAATACGTTTTAAGGCGGTGCTTCGTTAATTGAGGGTTAAATCAACCAGCTTCAATATGCGCCCATCCAGGTTCCCGGTTTCTTTCCCGATGCTTTCTTTCGGGATGCTGCTTTTACTTTGTCTCGTTGCTCCCGCGACTGTGTTTTCGCAGAGCAGGTATGAACAGGAAACCCTTGCTTCGGACCAGGAAATCAGCAAGCCTTCCAGACTGAACAACCGTAACTTTCAGAAAAATCTCGAGAAGTTTGCCGCCGAGCTGGAATTACGGCCGAAGCAGGTCCGCAAGATCAATAAGATTGAGCGTAAATACAGCAGGAAAGAAGCCAAAATGGCCAGCCGGCCCTCAACCAAGCGAAAACACCTGCGCGCTTTACAAAAAGAAAAAAGAGAAAGGATGATTGCCGTACTCGATTACGAGCAACAGCACAAACTGCAGCAGTTGTCTAAAAGTGGTTTCTGGGATTTTCTCCGTTTCAGAGATCAATAGGCCGGGTTTATTATACCTTGCGTATCCGGTACCGTAACAATACCCATAATACAAGGTAGAGCATTCCGAGCAGAAGCGCGAACTCAGCGGCAAACAGGATAGCCGTCTTTTCCGTTATGTCCTTCACCACCAGCCCGAGATGACGGACAGGATCCGTAATAATGTCCCAGCTGTTCAGCCGTTTGATCCGCCCCAGGTAGATTCCGTACCCTGCCAGGGGCAGCGAGAGCAACAGCAGTATATTTCCGATTCTGCCGCCAAAAACACGAAGCCAGGCGTGGTGCACCCAATACAACGAAATCAGCCCGTTGATGAGACTGACCTGGGCATAGTAAAACAACATAATCGCATCGTGCCAGGTAATGTTTCTGCCATAATCGACGCTCAAATGTATGAGGTCGGTAATCATGTAAGGCGCATTCGGGAAGAACAGCAGCCACGAAAAGCTCAGTAAAATGGTAACAGGGTACTGCTTGGGGCGCGCCCTGGAGTGGACCCGCGCCACATAGGCGATCAGCAGCGGAATCCAGCTCAGGAAAAGATTCCAGTCGAGCGAAAAATCGACCGCGCCGTTATACTGAATCCTGATCAGGTGGTAAACTACCGCAGCAAGGCTCAATATCAACAACAAAAGCAGGGCTACCACCCCCTCAATGGTGACAACCGACTCCTTGTCGCGATGGAAATCAATGCGGGAAAGCCTGTACCTGGAGAAAAACAAAATGTCTTGGATGGCTGATACCTACACATAACGTAAAACCCGTCAAAGTGGTGTTCCGGCCTGCCAAACTTTAGCACATTCTCTCAAAGGGGAGGCCTGCAAACGGCAAAAACTGTTAACGGTGTATTGCGACCGGTACCCAGCTATTATTGCCCTGGTGTTTCCGAACGGAGAATATAGCGTTCTCCCGGGTTTTCCGGTAATCAAAGCCGGCGATCAGGTACCCCTCCGCGTCAGACGCCGACGATTGGGAAATACCTTCAGTGATCTTGTCCTTAAATTTATCCAGCTTCCGTCCGAAGAAAAGAAGCTGATCATATCCCTGGAAAGCGTAAACGGAGGGCAGTGTACCGTTGGCCAGGAAATAATCGTATTGAAACCTTTTCACTTCCGGTCTTCCGTAATCCACAAAATCGGTATCGAGCAGGTACAAATCCCGTCCATAGATATCAAAATCGGTATTATACCGGTCAAAGCTGGTAGCGGTTGCGATCACCGGCGTCGTTTCATACCCGGCGCTTCGCATGGCGTTCAGCAGGGCCCTTCCTGACCTCGGGTCGGTAGAAAAGAAAGCGACGTGGCTCGGTTTCAAAGCACCGTCATTTGCGATAGAGGGGTTGATGGTCTCCCCGCTCCCGCCTATCTTCTTCAAGGCAAGCACTTTGCCCCCAACTGCCTGTACCTCCTTCGCGTACAGTGCCGCCAGCGTGGAATCTTTGGACGAATCGCCCCAATAAATTACCGCCGTCACGTTCGGATCAATGCTTTTTGCTACATCCGCAACCTGCCTCGACTGAAGATCCAGGCTGGCATGCGCCAGGTAGTAATGGCTGGATTTTTCCGCCAGCAGCTTACTGTCGGTAGAAAGCGGGTTAATCACCGGGACGCCCGATTTACGTGAAAACTCTGCGGCTTCCTCACTGGTTTCCGGATACAGCGGCCCTAGCACCAGGTCTGCGTGACCGAAAGCCTCATCGCTTGCGAGGCCGGAAACGGAATTCCGCACATTCCCGATATCGAATGGCGTCAGCCTGACATCAATTTTTTCCTTAAGCAGCGCTTTCTGAGCCATCAGCAGCCCCGTGTAGTAATCAAATACGTATTGATTATTCCGGTTCCTGCTTGACGCATCGAAGGCACTAACGCGAAACGGCAAAAGAACCGCTACGTCGTAATACTTCTTCTCCTCCCTGGCTTTCCGGACCCAGTCCGTCTTGCTGCCGGCCTTTTCTTTGGTGCGCGGCTGTTCCTCGCTCAGCTTGAATTGCTGAACCAGATTCTCCGCCATTTCCCGGTCCTGGGCGGTCGCACTTTTTCTTTCCCGGATTGCCTTCACCAGGTAGCTGGCCACCACCCGGTCATCGGGGAATTGCTTAAATAGCCCTTTGAGCGTCGGCATGTCGGTGACATTGGCCAGGAATTTCTGTTTCAGGCCCGCGACGTCGTTCTGAAACGACGATACCGAGATTTTCCCGAGGTAATCGAGTGCCCGGTAATAATTTTTCATTTTAAAATTAACCAGGCCTGCCAGGTAATAGACTTCGTCACGCCTTCCCCAACCCGGGTAGCGGTTCATCAGCTGCTGGAGCATGCCAAAACTTTCCTTGTCCTTATCCAGGCGCTGCGCGGCATTTGCATAGTAGTAGTGGGCAAATACGCTGCGTTCCTGGTTGGTATAATCGCGGGCAAGAGGCGCAAATTTGTTCATCGCCTCACCATAACGGCCCGCTTTAAAGGCCTGTATTGCTGCGCTGTATTCAGCGTCACCGCCTTTTTTTCTGGTAGTCTGCGCTGATGCGGTATAGGCCAGCGCTAAAAAAAACAGTATTCCGGTTAGTCTGTTCATTCCTTTCTAATTCCGAGCCGGTCGCTGTGATGTGGATAAAAAAAACCAGGAGTTTTTCCCTGTTATCCGGGAAAAACTCCTGAATCTACTGCTCATTTCTTCTTCCCTCCTGCCTTGCGCTGCGCTTCTTCCTGCTTCTTTTTGGCTTCTTCCGCTGCCTGCAGGGACTTCTCTATATAATTCCTGAATTTGGACTGTTTCTGAGGTTTGTCTTTGAACTTCTGACGGTTGCCGTCAAGGATCGCCCTGATTTTGTCGTCGTCGACCATTCTCCTGATGATCAGCTGCTGAACAATGGTGACCAGGTTGGAGACGAAATAATAGAAGGTAAGTCCGGCCGGGAACGAGTTCAGGAAAAACATGAACATTACCGGCATCACGTAGCTCAGGTACTTCATGTTGATCGGGCCCGGCTGTGCAGGCGTCATCTGGTTGCTGTAATAGGCATACCCGATACTTGAAACCGTCATCAGCACTGTAAACAAACTCAGGTGGTCACCATAAAACGGAATGGTGAACGGGAATTTGACAAAGGCATCATAGGTCGAAAGGTCGGTTGCCCAGAGAAATGCTTTCTGGCGCAATTCGATCAGGTTCGGGAACAGGAAAAACAGGGAGAACAAAATCGGCATGGTAGCCAGGACAGGAATACAGCCGCTTAAGGGGCTAACACCTACCTGCTGGTACAGCTTCATCTGCTCCTGCTGCTGTTTCGCCATGTCGTCAGGGTACTTGCTCCTGATTTCTTCTATCTCGGGCGCCATCACTTTCATCTTGGCCATACTTACATACGATTTGTAGGTAAGTGGCATCAGGATGGTTTTCACAATCAATACCAGGCAGATAATGAGCAGCCCGTAATTGGAGAAGAAACGCTCCAGGAAATTAAAGAGCGGAACCAGGAAATACTTGTTGATCGGCTTCAGGAAAGCGTAGCCGAGGTATACATTCTGCTCAAAATTTTCGGCATTCACCTTTCCGACTACATGGTAGTCATTCGGCCCGAAGTAGTATTGGAAATTGGCGTTCCCCTTCTGGATATCAGCCACCGGAATAGCGGTTTCCACATTCACGGTTTTCACAACATCCAGGCTGGCAGGATTTACACTGCTCCCTGCACGAAACGACTGGAACGGCGTATTATCAGCGATAAGACCCGACAGGAAATATTTGTGTTTGATGGTAAACCATTTGACCGGGTTTGCAGTGGACTCCTCCAGAGCGCCGTCAGGCGAAATCCCGAGATCATCCAGGGCGTCCGTATAATAGTTGACCGTAACTACCTTGCGGTTCTCCTTCATGTCATTCTCCAACTGGAGCATGTCATTGGTCCACACAAACCGCAGAGATTTATCGTATTGCCCCGCTCCTGACGACGACTTCAACGAATATCCGATAAGATATCCCGACCCTCTCACAACGTAGCTTTGCTCTACCCATTCATTGTTGGGAAGCTGGTGTCTGAATTTCAGCTGCAATGAATCGGCTTCTCCCAACTGGATTTCACCTTTCTGATCAGCAGCAAAATAGGCATTCTCCAGGTTGATCGTGCCCGAGGCCGTCGGGTATTCCAACTGAAAACGGTTATGCCCTTCCGCCACAAGGTACAGCGGCTTTTGGTCATAGGTCTTGTACTGGTTCAGCCTGACCTCCCTGATCACCCCGCCTTTATCAGAAAAAACGACTTCAAGGTCTTTGGTCTTGACTTTCACGTCCGAAAATGCTACCGGTACGCGCCGGGTAGTATCTCCGCTCTGAACCGTAACCGAATCAGCCGTGCCCGCATCGGCAAGTGTCTTTTCCTTTGGTTCCACTACCTGCCCGCTGGTCTCGGTCGACACTTGCGGTTCCGGATTTGGCGCCAGATAGGTATACCCTATCAGCATCAGGAATATGATTACAATTCCAATAATATTGTTTTTATCCATTTAACTCAATCGATTGAAAAGATCCCCACTAACAAGACGCCCCAAGGTGTTCTGCATTTTTTGAGGAGGCAAAATTACACTATTTTTTATAAGGTGTAAGCGATGCGGAGCCAGGTATGAGGCCGAAACTACTTCATCTGCTTTTTCAAATGATACTCCAATGCATATTTGACAAAATTCACGAACAACGGATGCGGGTTCTGAACGGTACTTTTCAGCTCCGGGTGGAATTGAACCCCGATGAAAAACGGATGCCCTTCAAGCTCCACTATTTCTACCAGGTTGGTATCCGGGTTTACGCCGACGGCCTTCATACCTGCTTTTTCAAAACGCTCGAGGTATTGGTTGTTGAACTCATACCGGTGACGGTGACGCTCCGAAATATTTTGTTTTCCGTAGACAGAAAACGCAAGTGTATTTTTCTTGATCCTGCAATTGAATGCTCCCAGCCTCATGGTACCGCCCTTGTTGGTTACCTTTTTCTGGTCTTCCATTAGCGCAATCACAGGTTCCGGCGTATTTTCATTCATTTCCACCGAATGGGCCTGGGCAAGGCCGAGCACGTTCCGCGCATATTCGATAACCGCCATCTGCATCCCCAGGCAGATCCCCACGAAAGGAATCCCGTTTTCCCTGACATACTGGATGGCTTCAATTTTACCTTCAATTCCACGCTCTCCGAAACCGGGGGCTACCAATACGCCGTCCAGGTTCGCAAAGGTTTGCTCCACATTTTCCTTCTTGAGCGATTCGGAGTGGATCCACTCGATGATCACCTTCGTCTCATTCTCTGCGCCTGCGTGGATAAACGATTCTACGATTGACTTATAGGCATCTCTGAGCTCAACGTATTTGCCGACAAGACCAATGCGGATGGTATGCTTCGGATATTTCAGCCTGGACAGGAACCCTTCCCAGTCTTTCAATTCGGCGTCTTTTTCGGAGTACATGTCCAGCATATACAAAGCCCGCTGATCGAGGCGTTCCTGCCGCATCAGCATGGGCACATCGTAAATGGTGGGTGCGTCCATCGCCTCTATAACCGAGCTTTCCTGCACATTACAGAAACGCGCGATTTTATTTCTAAGCTCAGTCGGCAGATGATGCTCGGTCCTGCAAACCAGGATGTCGGGCTGCAGGCCCGCTTCATTCAGCATCTTTACCGAATGCTGCGTAGGCTTGGTTTTAAGCTCCCCGGCGGACGTCAGGTAGGGGATCAGCGTGAGGTGAATGACCAGCGTATCCTGCTTGGGCATCTCAAACTTGATCTGCCTGACCGTTTCCACGAAGGGAAGCGACTCGATGTCACCTATACAACCGCCTATTTCCGTGATCACGATATCGTAATTCCCGGACTTGCCGAGAAGCAGCATGTTGCGCTTGATTTCATCGGTAATGTGCGGCACCACCTGAACGGTTTTACCGAGGTAATCTCCCGCGCGCTCCTTGCTGATCACATTGTAATAGATCCGGCCGGTCGTAACGTTGTTGGCCTGAGAGGTATTGACGTTCAGAAACCTTTCATAGTGCCCGAGATCAAGATCGGTTTCAGCCCCGTCGTCTGTCACATAGCACTCGCCATGCTCGTAGGGATTAAGGGTTCCCGGATCGACGTTGATATAGGGATCAAATTTCTGAATAGTGACCGAAAATCCCCTGGACTGGAGAAGTTTGGCAAGAGAAGAGGCAATAATACCTTTACCCAATGAAGAAGTTACACCGCCCGTAACGAAAATATACTTTGCGGTCTTTTGCTTTTTGGAAGCCATCAGACGAATGCTATAAATTAGATTACGGGATACAAAGGTAGGCAAAAAAGCGATTCCCGAACCGGGTCGCCGGGGTAAACCTGCTTCTTTTTTTCCGGCAGGGTAATTCTGGTTTCGGTGCCCCGGCTTTAGCGGTCTCATCTTCTGCCGGTTGCCGGACAAGCACTTTCGCAGCCCCGTACCGGGTTTATAAATTTTACCTGCGTTTGTCGTCAAAACGTTTTATCATTGTGTCAAACATTACTTCAAATCAGAATGTCGAATCAAACCATACACGCCACAACGGTTCTTGGAATTGTCCATAATGGCGCCGTGGCTGTCGGCGCCGACGGGCAGGCGACCATGGGCAATACGGTAGCGAAAAGCAATGTTCAAAAAGTGAGAAAGCTTCAGAACGGCAAAATACTGGCGGGCTTTGCGGGAAGTACAGCAGACGCTTTTACCCTACTGGAAAAATTTGAAGAGAAGCTCAACGCTTTCGGGGGCAATATGAAACGCGCGGCCATTGAACTGGCGAAGGATTGGCGGACCGACCGTTACCTGAGAAAACTGGAAGCCATGCTGATCGTAGCCAACAGCTCCGAAATACTTATTATTTCAGGTACCGGCGACGTGCTGGAACCTGAAAACGGCATTGCAGCCATAGGCTCAGGCGGCAACTACGCCCTTTCGGCGGCTAGTGCATTGAAAAAGCATGCACCGCACCTGTCTGCGCCCGCCATGGTCAGAGAAGGGCTCACCATCGCAGCCGATCTCTGCATTTACACCAATCACAATTTCGTGATAGAGGAGCTGGGCGCGTGACTAAGACAGCCGGAGAAGGAGCCCCCTCTCCGGCTGTCCACACTACCTGTCAACAAAATTACCAGACTTACTAATGTCCGCCCACGGAGTTCACTTCCGAAATCCCCTTGGTGTGGACGGTAATATTGCGCAACGGAGCCGTGTGACTTTTGAAATTCTGGATAATTTCCAGGACATCATAGTCAATATCCACCGAACGACTTCCGTCAATCACTACTGTTGAATCCGAAGGCAGGTTGTCAAGCGTCTGCCCGATGCTCCCCTTGTTCAGGAAAGTTACCTCTTCTGACAGAACCAGCGTAATTACATCGCCGGACTGGCTATTCTCCTTCCTGTAAGAATAAGAGTGCTGATAATTCTTTCTAAGAATGAAATAGACTGCCACTACCATCCCGATCGCAATTCCCTTTAAGAGATCAGTCATCAAAATAGCCGTCACCGTTACGACAAACGGTATAAATTGTTCCCACCCCAGCCTGTACATGCCTTTGAACAAAGCCGGCTTGGCCAGTTTAAAGCCTACCAGCAGCAGGATAGCCGCCAGCGTAGACAATGGGATCAGATTCAGAAATTTGGGGATCAAAATCACGGAAACCAACAGGATCAACCCGTGGGTGATGGTGGCCATACGGGTTTTTCCGCCGGCTTCAACATTTGCCGAGCTTCGTACAATTACCTGGGTGACCGGTAAGCCGCCGATCAGGCCGGACGTTACATTACCCAGCCCCTGGGCGATCAATTCCCGGTTCGTCGGTGTATTTCTCTTGTAAGGATCCAGTTTATCGGTTGCTTCAACTGACAACAGCGATTCAAGGCTCGCTACTATGGCAAGCGTAATGGCTACAGTGTATACGGCAGGGTTGGTAAAAGCCGACCAGTCCGGGAGCCGGAAAAAGCCGAAAAATTCCTCTGCGCTGCCGGCTACCGGCAATTGTACCAGGTGCTGCCCCTCCAAAGCCAGCTGCGGCGCTACTGCTCCAAAAAGCAAATTGATCCCGATCCCGAGAAGTACGACAATCAGTGCTCCGGGCACGAATTTAAACAGCTGTATGGACTTCATGAACGGCCGGTCGAAGAGCAGCAGCACGGCCAGGGAGATCACTGAAATGATAATGGCTCCGGTGGTGCTGTACTTCACGGCGTACCAGAGTTCGGTAAAAGTATTTTTTCCTTCCGGCGCATCAAAGGCCTGGTTGCCCATAAACTCCGCATCAAAGCCGAGTGCGTGCGGAATTTGCTTCAGGATAAGGATTAGTCCGATTGCAGCCAGCATCCCCTTGATTACAGAGGAAGGGAAGTAATACCCTATAATACCGGCTTTCAAAAAGCCGGCCAGTATCTGGAGCAGCCCGGCCAGCACAACCGCCAGCAGGAAGGCTTCAAAGCTACCCAGCGTTGCAATGGCATTCAGTACGATCACGACCAAACCCGCGGCCGGACCGGAGACCCCCAGCGATGACTGGCTGGTGAACCCGACCACAACTCCACCCACAATACCGGCTATCAATCCGGAAAACAGTAAATCGGGTCGTCCGGTCGAGGCAAGCGCCACCCCGAGACAGAGTGGAAGCGCCACCAGGGATACCACGATACCTGCCGGGAAATCGGACTTTAAATTCGATAGCAATTTATTTTTATTCACAGACATGATGTTCTTGTTGACTTGTAGTTATTTCAAAATTTGCTGAGGGTACCAACCGTCATCTCGACTGAAGCGCAGCGGAACGGTGAGATCTCTTATAAAACCGCTAACACTGAGAGATCCCCCGGCTTCACTGCGTTGCGCTACCCGACCGTCATCCCGACCGTAGCGGAGGGATCTCCCTCTCCCCGTACCGAATCCCTTTCAGAGGACTTTTTTCTTGCAACAGGAGATCCTTCAGTTCCACTGCGTTCCATTCAGGATGACCATCCGGCAGATGCGCTACCATTGACAACAACAAGTTTGGCGCCGCACCAATCGGACCGTCATCCCGACCGCAGCGGAGGGATCTCCCGCTCCCGGTACCCAATCCCTTTCAGAGGGCTTTTTTATAGCAACAGGAGATCCTTCAGTTCCACTGCGTTCCATTCAGGATGACCGTCCGGCAGATGCGCTACCATTGACAACAACAGGTTTGGAGCCGCACCAACCGGAACGTCATCCCGACCGCAGCGGAGGGATCTCCCGCTCCCAGTACCCAATCCCTTTCAGAGGACTTTTTATAAAAACAGGAGATCCTTCGACTCCGTTGCGCTGCGCTTCAGGATGACCGTCCGGGTGGTAACCTCCGGCTACCATTGACTTCCATTGACAACATCTATTTGTCATCTCCGCTACAAGGTGTTTTCGCAAAAAACTTCTTTCTCGGAATGACGGGCACACAAACAGCCGTTCTGGCTATGCCGCGCCGGAAGACGCCTGTTCAACGTTAAATACATATACATTATCCAGCGCACCTACGTCGCCCATCGAAATTCCAAGGTCCTTCAAAATCCCGTTCTTTACATCATACACGATCCCGTGGACGGCGAGCTCATTGCCCTGCGCCCAGGCATTCTGGACAATTGAGGTCTTGGAAAGGTTAAATACCTGTTCCTGTACATTGAGCTCAACCAGCCGGTTGCTCTTCTCCTGCACGTCCAGGATCTGATCCAGCTCGTCTTTGTGCAGCCGGGCCACGTCTTTGATATTCCGCAGCCAGTTGTCAATCAACCCGACCTGCTGGTTTCCCAAAGCGGCGTTTACCCCGCCGCAGCCGTAATGCCCGACTACCATGACATGCTTCACTTTCAAAACATTCACAGAATAATCGAGCACACTTAACAGGTTCATATCGGTGTGAACTACCATATTGGCAATATTCCTGTGGACAAAGATCTCACCGGATTCAGTCCCGGTAATTTCGTTTGCCGGGACCCTGCTGTCCGAACAGCCGATCCAAAGGAAATTAGGCGCCTGGCCTTTTGCTAGCTTTTCGAAATAAGTCGGGTCCTGCTCCAATTTGTTTGCGACCCATTTTTTATTATTCAGGAATAGATCCTTTAATGACTTAGCCATAATTCTGGTTGTTTAGCGCTGCAGCAGTTTGGGGAATCGGAAGTCGGAAATCAGAATTCGGACGTCGGAAATCGTGACCGGAGCTTTTCTGTCTGTAGTCAGATAGAACGCCGATTGCAGAAAGCTGACAGCTATTTCAAATAAAATGAAACTGTAAATGGGGTTACGCCGTCGGATGAGTGCTGAATGCAGTTTGAATTCAATTCTCCCATGACGCGATAAGCGGGAAACAGTGCGGCAAAGCACTACCTGTTCAGATTATGAACCCCAAAAAACAAAGAAAGAATAGCTAGGCCCGTTCAGGAGGCGGGGCAACCATGGTCAACAGCACGTCGGGGACGTCTGCGGAGTTGTAAGCGGAATTTAAAGGGGTAAATTCCAGGAAAGAGGCAAGCGTAAAATAGTTCTCGTGAACAATTACGTCTTCCTCAAGGAGGGGGGGCGCTTTCCGCGCACTACTGGTCTCATCTTCCCCTTCCAAAACAAAATTGCAAGCCACTTTATACTTCGCAGCCAATGCCTGTACACCCCCGGTTACAACACCCAGGAAGTACAGCATCATCGCTATGTAAGTAAGTGGCCTGATAAGTTTCACAAGAGAAAAAGATTAGTGTGGATTGGGTCCGGCAACCAAAGCCCCGGTCAGGGCTTGTAGCTTCTTTCGTGCCGCTCTAACCAGCGACCTACCATAAAAGCAACCGATAGTAACACTACGTAAAAGACGATCATGATGATAGTCATTCCCATAACACTCAACGAAAATTTAGTTTAACACTTTACAAAAGTAGCATAAAAATGCGAACAGGCTACCATTTTAACATCGCATTAACAAAAAAATCATAGTACTCCTTTCGTAGAAGGAAGCACATCCAAAGCCGCCAAATCACGCTTCACAGCCATTTTTACGGCTTTTGCAAATGCTTTGAAAACGGACTCTATTTTGTGGTGCTCATTGCTCCCTTCCGCTTTGATATTCAGGTTGGAAAGTGAAGTATCACTAAAGGATTTAAAGAAATGGTGAAACATTTCTGTCGGCATATCCCCGATCTTCTCCCTTTTGAATTCCGCATCCCAGACCATCCATGGGCGGCCCGAAAAATCTACCGCTACCTGGGCCAGTGCTTCATCCATCGGAAGCAGGAAACCATACCGTGCTACACCCCGTTTGTCGCCCAATGCCTGCCTGAAAGCCTCGCCTAGTGCCAGGCCGGTGTCTTCAATGGTGTGGTGCTCGTCGATATGGAGATCGCCTTTCACCTCAATCGAAAGGTCCAGCCCGCCGTGTCGCGCCACCTGGTCAAGCATATGATCAAAGAAGCCGAGCCCGGTGTGAATATTTGCCTTTCCGGTACCGTCAAGGTTCAGCTCTATATTAATTTGCGTTTCTTTCGTGTTGCGCGTCACGCGCGATACCCGGTCCGACACTTTGAGCCGCCCGTAAATCTCATCCCAGTCTGTTGTCACGAAACTCAGCGCCTGCCTTTGACGCTCGTCCATTTCGTCCACAGCCGAATCTGCGCCTATAAAAATAGCTTTCGCCCCCAAATTCACAGCCAACTGCACATCGGTTAACCGGTCGCCGATCACATAGCTTCCGGCCAGGTCATAATCTCCGCTGAAATACTGCTGCAGCAGGCCCGTGCCCGGCTTGCGATCCGGGGAATTATCCTCAGGGAAGTGGCGGTCAATATGGATGGCGGCAAAATGAACATTTTCGTTTGCCAGCGTTTTCAGCATTTTTTCCTGGGCCGGCCAGAAAGTGTCTTCCGGAAAAGACGCTGTTCCCAATCCGTCCTGGTTGGTCACCATCACCAATTCAAATTCACCTTCTTCGGCAATGCGGCGCAGGTTGGAAATGACTTTCGGAAGAAATTCAAGTTTTTCAAGCGAATCAATCTGGAAATCGGTTGGCGGTTCCCAGATGATCGTTCCGTCGCGATCTATAAAAAGTACTTTTTTCACTATCTCTGATTAATTCACACACAAAGGTGAGCAAAAATAGTACCAATAACTTTAAAACGGGAATTCTGTCGCACAAACTTCCGCGGAGCCGCCCCTGTTCATTTGGCCTTCTCTACACAAATCCCGATACTCATAATAAAAGGCAAGGGGTTCTGCCGCATCGACTGGCTGATTTCAAAGGTATACTGACCTGACGCGGGAAAAGTATGGTTTTCAAGAAACGGGATCTTTTGATCGAAAAGGTCCCCCAAGCCCTTCCCATAGGGTTTTCCGGTGATTTCATCTGATATTTTCAGCTCAACCAGGTCATGCGACAATACCCGGTTATCGGGACCGGAGATCTTCCGGGTCAGATACAGGTTATAGTAGGGGTATTGCACTGCATTCCGCAAAAGGTAATAAACGTTGTACCGGGCAGTGGTATCCTCAATATTGACCGTAAATCTGGGCTTTACGTCTGCGTACCATTGCGCATCCTTAATTTCTTCGTGGGATTTATAAATAGTCTTCCGGTCGCATCCCACCAGCGCCAGGCCCGGCAATACCAGCGAAAACAATATCCCCCAAGCACTTTTTAACAGCATAACTACCCGGGAATCTGCGCGTTTTTCTCTTCAAAATATTTTTTCAGCCAGGTTGAGGCGGCGGGAACTTTCCAGCGGGTCATCCATTCGGCCTTGGTTTTTACCAGGTTGTCGAAAACCTGCGTGTTCGGGAGAATATCCTCCTGGAAAATCAGGTCCCTGACAGCCGGAAGGGCGGTTAACTGGATGTCCCCATGCCCGTCTATCCAGGCCACCGAGCGGTCGAAAAAGTCTATATTCATAGCAATTCCAGCCTCCCGCATCCAGCTCACCGATTTATCTATTGCGCACCCGGATGGCAGTTCATTGGCCTCATCCACAGCCAGCACCACAAACCGGTTATAAAAAATCTTTGCGGATGCCACCAGGGGCTTACCGTGTGCGTCCCAGTTGTTGGTTGCAGCCTTGAGTGTCTCAAGAAGGGTACCGGCCTGATCATGGTTGAGCACTTTATTGGCCTGGTAAATCCAGATCCGTGCTTCAAAATCAATTTCGTCAAAAGGGATATACATAAGGCAATTTCCGTTTCTTAATGGTAAAAACTGCGTCTAATATAGAAAAGTGCATTTATTAAAACTATTACGCCTGAAACAGTTTAGGACAATTGCTTGAGAACGAGCTCTGCGATATCCATTACGGCCACAGTGTTTTCCTTTTCCTTGTTTTTTATTCCGTCGGTCATCATCACCATGCAGAACGGGCAGGCTACCGCGATTGTTCCGGCGCCCGTTTCCAGCGCTTCTTCCGTTCGGGCGACATTCACATCCTTATTCCCTTTTTCCGGCTCTTTAAACATCTGTGCCCCGCCCGCGCCGCAGCAAAAGCCTTTCGCCCTGCTCCTCTTCATCTCCTTCAACTCCATGTTAAGCGCCGTAATGACTTCCCGCGGCGCTTCATAAACATTGTTGGCCCGCCCGAGATAGCAGGAATCATGATAGGTGACACTCCCCTTCTGACGGTCTTCGCGAATTCTGATCCGTCCTTCGGCAATCAGTTGCTGCAGAAACTGAGTATGGTGAATTACTTCATATTGGCCGCCCAGATCCGGATACTCATTCCTGATCGTATTAAAGCAATGCGGGCATGCGGTCACGATCTTTTTTATCCCGTAGCCGTTGAGCACTTCAATATTGGCCGTCGCCTGCATCTGGAAAAGGAATTCATTACCCGCCCGTCGCGCCGGATCACCGGTACACCCCTCTTCAGTACCGAGCACTGCGTAAGAAACCCCTACATGGTTCAGTAGCGTGGCAAATGCCGCGGTGACTTTTTTATACCGGTCATCAAAGGCGCCGGCGCAGCCTACCCAAAACAGAATTTCGGGCATTTTCCCTTCTGCCGCAAAATCGGCCATTGTTTTTACGTTTGCTGACATAAAGTTTATTCTTTTGGATGGTCCGGAAAAGTCGCGGAGACAGTATCCGCCCAATTGAAGCGATCAGCAGGAGAAAATTTCCAGGGTGCCTGGTTGGTCTCCATATTCTGAAACATCATGTTCCAGGAAGCGGGCGCCTGCGCTTCGTCCATGACCTTGTAACGCCTGAGCTGCAAGATAATATCCAATGGGTTTATCAGGATGGGGCACTCCTCTACGCACGCATTGCAGGTAGTACACGCCAGCAGTTCTTCCTGCGTGATATAGTCACCGAGGAGGCTCTTTCCATCTTCCCTGAATACGCCGCCTGACTCGTGCATGCTCCGCGCCACTTCTTCCAGGCGATCACGGGTATCCATCATAATTTTGCGGGGTGACAGCAGCTTGCCCGTCTGGTTGGCCGGGCAAGCGGAAGTGCACCTGCCGCATTCCGTGCACGAATAAGAATCAAGCAGGTTTTTCCAGCTCAGGTCATTGACGTCCTTTGCCCCGAAACGGTTCATTTCTGCTGGAGGCTCATGAGGGGTTGCCTGCTCCAGGCCGAGCATTAGCCTGACTTCTTTGGTGATTTCAGGCATATTCTTCATTTGTCCCTTCGGCGTCAGCCTCGAAAAATAAGTATTGGGAAAGGCGAGCAGGATATGCAGGTGTTTGGAATAGGTGACGTACACTGCAAAGCAAAAGATTCCCAGAATGTGCAGCCACCAGGCAATTCGTTCAACAACGACCAACGTTGTGGTGCTCAGCCCTTCGAACAACGGTTTGATGAAGCTGCTGACAAGAAAGTCACCGGTTGCCGCATAATGCGCCTCTCCCCTGCTTTGAAGCACCAGATCAGACGCGTTCATTGTGAAAAGTGCAAGCATCAGTACGATTTCGAGCGACAGGATGACACGTGCATCCAGGGCGGGCCAGCCTTTAAGCTCACGGTGGCGCTGCGCCTGCAGGCGATCGACACCTCCGGGCGCTCTCCGGAACAGAAAAATCGTACATCCCACTATTACGCCTAGTGCGAGGAGTTCATAAAAGCTGATCAGAACCGGGTAAAATCCGCCAAGAGAAGCAGCAAACAGGCGATGCGCCCCCAGAAGACCGTCGAGTACAATTTCCAGGAGTTCGATATTGATCAGCACAAAACCGATGTACACCAATAGGTGCAGCGTGGCGGCAAAAGGCCGGTCGAACATTTTCTTCTGGGCGAATGCGACCCGCAGCATGGTGCCAAACCGTTCTGAAGGCCGGTCAGAGAGGTCTTCTGCTTTACCCAGGCGAATCGCCTTGTAGATCATCGAGGCGCGCCTGTAGAGCAGTAATGCGGCCGTGCCGAGCGCGATGAGAAACAACAGTTGCTGGAAAACTTTCATAGGTCAGGTTAACAATATCGGCCTGGCCGGATGGTGTTACATATATCATGGCGGCCACAGACGAAAGTTAGGTAAAAATATCCCAAACCAATTTGTTATGCAAGCATACTATTTTAAAAAAATAAATTTATGCGATTTTTTTTCGCGCTTCGCTTGGATTAGCAAAATCGTTTTCTACCTTTGCAGTCCCAAACGCAAAGAAAAAGGGTTTTGGTGATGTAGCTCAGTCGGTAGAGCAAAGGACTGAAAATCCTTGTGTCGGCGGTTCGATTCCGTCCATCACCACAAAAAGAAGCCGGTTACGATGAAAATTGTAACCGGCTTCTTTGTTTTTGGGCAACATTTTTATGTCAGGTAAAAAAGGGGATCAAGCTGAAAAGTTGGATCAAGCGTAAAAGTCGTGGAACTCCATCGACCTGACAAACTAAAAAAGCTTCAAAATCCACGTTAATCCAAAATAGTAAAGCTACATACGATCACTTTAAAAGAATACCAGCTTGAAAGGCTGCACATCCATCTCTTTGACCATTGACAGCCGGTTTGGTCGTAACCAATCCCCGTTGTTCCACTATAAAATGCGACAGTGCTGTCGTGACGAATATCGGTATTGAGAAAAATGGAGCCCAGCAGCAGTTCGCCTGGTAAGATATTCCGAAATGGAATTTTTTAGTATTTTCTAACCTCTTTTTTTTGTGCTACATTCCAGAGAGACGGCCTGAATATCGGGTGGCTGTACATCTTCTCTGATTTAATAAAATTTCGGACAGGAATATGGACAAGCAAATAGAGATTTATCAGAGTGGTGACGGCCAACTGAATATTGAAGTAAGGTTTGAACAGGACACTGTGTGGCTGGATGCGCACGCCATGTCCGCTATTTTTGATGTTCAAAGGCCCGCTGTTGTTAAACATATTGGGAACATTTATAAATCGGGCGAATTGATTGCTGAAGCAACCTGTTCTATTTCGGAACAGGTTGCTTCAGATGGAAAGAAACGAAAGATGAACCTGTATAATCTGGATATGATTATTTCGGTAGGTTATCGCGTTAATTCCCCTAAAGCAACCCAGTTCCGCCAGTGGGCTACGGGACGGCTAAAGGATTTTCTGGTGAAAGGCTACGCCATTAACGAAAAACGCCTGGCCCAAAAACAGCTAGAAATCCAAACCCTTAAAGAAGGCATCCGTATACTTAGCCGGGCTATTGAAAGTCAAAGCACCACAGGCGAGCTCAATTGGCTAAACCAATATGCGATAGGACTTGAACTATTGGATGACTATGATCACGAGCGGCTTGATGAAAGAGGACTAACCAAACGAGAAACGATTTATCCCGCTCTAAAGCAATATTTCGCCGTGATTGAGTCAATGAAGGCCGATTTCGAATCCCCCATATTTGGGAAGGAAAAGGATCAGGGCTTTCAAAGCGCTATCGCCCAAATTGCAAAAGGGTTTGAAGGCGAAGATTTTTACCCCTCAATCGAAGAAAAAGCCGCCACACTGCTTTATCTGGTCGTGAAAAACCACGCATTTGCAGATGGCAACAAACGCATTGCCGCCGCCTGCTTCCTTTTGTTTCTCAATGCCAATGATGGGCTCTACGGCAAGGGTGGCCATGCCCTCGTTAGCAACGAGGCATTGGCCAGCCTGACGCTATTTATTGCCTCCAGCAAACCAGAAGAAATGGAAACAGTCAAAAAGCTGATTATAAGCGTACTGAACAGGAATCAACGGTCGTGGTGGTTAGCATCTGAGTAGGTTTGCGGATTGGAAGCAACTGGATCGCGCCGAAGATTGACTTCTTTTTCCTGATAATACCAGGTCTCATTTGAGCATCAAGGCCTGTCACAGGGAATTTTTCCGCGACAGGCCTTTTTTGACAGATGTCTCAACCTACTTCTTCACCACCTTCAGAGAAGTCCCATCGTGTAAACGGATGAAATACATTCCCTGCGGTAGCAAGCCGAGATCTACCTGTTGCTTGTCCGAATGGAAAGTCAATGTTTTTAATACCAACCCCTGCACGTTGAGGAGTGTCCCGGTGGTACCGGCGATCTGTCTGGCTTCTATCCACAGCACATCACCGGCCGGAAGGGGGTAAGCCGATACCCCGGGGCGCTGTGCCAGGTGCACGCTGATGATTTTGCTGTAGTTGCTACGCCCGTCCGCTTCCAGGAGACGGAGCCTGTAATAGGCAATGCCTCCCGCCGGCGGAAGATGCCTGAAGGCAAAGGAGTCTTCGCTTTCCTTGGAAGCGGGCACAGTTCCCACGCGCACAAAGGTCCGCCCGTCGCGGCTGTGTTCAACGTCATAGGCGAACATATTTTGCTGCTCCGTCACCCCCCAGCGAAGCGCCACCGCCTGGTGCTCATCGGAAGAGCCGGCAAACGAGACCAGTTTCACCGGCAGCGGTTTCGCCGCCGACCCGATGAAGAAGCCGCTGAAACCGTCGACGTCAATTGTAACTTCCCAACGATGACTCACGGCATTCCAGAGAATATTTTCTTCGTTTGGAATGATCGCCAGCGGCGCCCCTTCATAGTCGCCCGGACTCGTTCCATTCGTCCCTTCATATTTAAAAACCCTCAGGTTTTTCTTATTGACGGCATCCGAGGCGTTGGCAGGCAGCGGGCCCTCCGGCAGAACTTCATTGAAGCTGTCAAATTCTTCCTGTGTAAAATAGAGGGTAACCTTCGCCGATCCTCCCGCCGGCGCACTGATCAGATAGTGCCGCTGCACATACGGGGAATTGTTATGAAAGGCTACTTCCGGGTCAAGACTTACCCGGACCGTCACGCTGCCACTGACAGGATTGACCCCGGCCGGAGCTATACGCGCGATCAACCGGCAGGCCTCCCCGTTTCCGTAAAAGCTCGTAACGCCATTAATTGGTGTTGTACTTTCATCTTCAGACTGGGCAAGGCCTCCGTGCTGTACCGCATCCTGGAACTCAAAAGCACCCAGATCTACAATCGTGTGTACCATTCGCGGACGCCCGGTTATATCGACTGACTCACCGGGAATATCGCTGTTATCGCCGCTGTTGATAGCCGGGCTACAAGCCTGCAGGGTATAGTCGCCGCCGGCCGCGTCGGTGAAAACCGGATCTGTATCCATATTTCCGCCGCCATCTGTCCCAAGTCCCGGATTCCATCGGTCACTTCCGCCCCAGTTGGCAACAAGACTGTGCGAGACGACCGGCAGGTCTCCGGATATTGTGTAGACAGAGGCTTCGGGAGAAGTCGCGATGCCGCCAATTTCATTGTCCCAGATGATGAGATTGGTCAGGACAGCTGGTGACTGAAGCTTCACCAAAGCTCCCCCCGACAGCGTAGCGGCGTTTCCGGTAACGGTACCATTGATCAACTTCGTTGAACCGCAGTTCGCGTTCACCATAGCTCCGCCGGTTATCGCAGAGTTACCGGAGAACACAAAATTGGACAACAAAACTGAAGGACTCAATTCATTGTACACACCGCCGCCTTCTGCCGCGGTGTTGTTCATTATTTTACTATTCTCCAGGGTAACGGACGCCTGGTTACTATAGAGGGCGCCCCCGCGCGCTCCGGCAGCGTTCTGCAAGAAGACAGTTTTGGTGAAGACCGAATGGAAATTCCCACCAACATTGCTCATCCCGCCGCCCCGAATAGAGGTATTTCGGAAAAAGAGGCAATCATTCTGCCACAGACGCGAAAACACGACGGCGGTTCCTCCACCAGCGGCGGCCGATACGGACTGCCCGTTCACGGTCAACGACGCTCCCTCTTCCGTGGCAGCACCGGCAGTGATGATAAAGCCATCCATCTTCGCTACACCAAGCGTACCGGCGGCGATCACGACGTGATGCGCATTTTCGGTATGCCCGCTAAAATCAGTTGCGTGGTCGTTTCTTCCGAGATCACCGCTCAGGACAGTTCCCCGGGTAACGTTTACCGGCTGCGGCAGCAATCGCTCGTCTTCCAGGGTTTGCACGCCGTTGGCCGGGTCAAACCCACCGTAGAGCTGAACGTCGGGAACAAGCACAAAGGCGTTATGCCGGCCGCCGCCTGTGGTATAGCTTTCATCTCCGGCATGAAAGGCCGGGAGATAAGTCCCGGAGGCGACATATATTTTCAGCGGATCGGCTCCATCCCAGCCCGGGTTACCGCCGGCATACTGCTCGCGCGCCCACTTCAAGGCCTCAGCCAGTTGCGGAATAGCATTTGACCAGGAGTTGCCGCTTCCGGTATAGGCCGGCGCCTCGGTATTGACATTTAAATCTACATAGAGTACAAGGTGCTCGCCGGGCGTTATGACCGGTGGACAATTCAGGGCGTCTCCGGTAATAGTCCAGTTAAAATCGTCAATCAGGCGCTGTCTGGCCGCCTCCCCCAGACAGTACTTCAAGCCGGCGGCGCCTAAATTAAGATTGGTACGCAGATTGCCGGTTTCCACCCAACCCATGAGGGTAGCGTCGTAACTTTCGCGCGATAAGCCGGAGTTGCTCAGCATATTCCTTACGTCGCTTACGTTCGACAAATTCCATTGGCCCAAACTTTTGTCAAACGAAGACGCCCCCATGAACATCCTCTCTGTGGTGTTGACACGCGCCAGGTTCCAGCTGCTCAAATCCTGGTTAAAGAGAACCGCTTCATTGAACATCCAAGATACACGCTGTGCATTGGCTAAATTCCAGTTGCTTATATTTCCATTGAACTGCTGAGCCCCCCTGAACATTCCTTGAAAATTGGTTACCCTGGAGACATCCCAGTCAAGATCCTGATTAAATGCTTTCGCGTACGAAAACATCCAGCTGAAATCAGTTACCTTCGACACGTCCCAGTCACCTATATATTGGTTGAACGCGTCCGTCTCGGCAAACATGGCCATCATGATGGTGACCTTCGACACATTCCAGTCACCTATGTTCCGGTTGAAAGCCTTCGCTCCGATAAACATATAACTCATCACCTCAACGTTGGCAACATTCCAGTCACCTATGTCCTGATTGAAGACCTCTGCTTTATCGAACAAACCGTACATGGTCGTGACCTTCGAGACATCCCAACCACCAATTGGCTGGTTGAACTTTTTTGCCATGAAAAACATCCTGCTCATGTTGGTCACGTTTGAAACGTTCCAACCCGAAATATCGGAATTGAAGCTATGGGCCTCCTCAAACATGGCTTCCATCGTGATGACCGCACTGACATTCCACTGTCCGATCGCCCCGGTAAAAGAGGTCGCATAGTTAAACATCCAGGCGGTATTGACTACATTTGACATATCCCAATGATTGAGGTTCGAGTTAAACGAGCCGCATCTTGCAAACATCCCGTCCAGAGAACTTCCAGCGGCGAAAACCGGAGCGTCCGTACCGGAAACGGTCGTCAGGTTTTTGCACTTGAAAAAGGCCCATCTCATACCCTGCCACACCTGGTCTCCCCATTGTTCAACGGTAAGCAGCCTGGCATCATTTGCATCATTGCTGGCAGAGCTCTCGAAGTTTATAGCGGGAAAATTCCCGCTGACAGATACGGTATAGGTGCCAGCCTCCGCGTAGGTGTGGGTAGCATTCCCGGTTTGCGCGGCGGACGTTGTACCGTCTCCCCAGTTTACGGCATAGTTATAACCCGTTACCTCGCTGTGTACGGGAATGGTGATTGTTTCGTTCGCTGCCTCGGTTTTCCAGGTGGTGATGAAAGGGCGCTGGGCATGAAGCGCCATGGTGGCCGAAACGGTCAGCAGAATTAAGAATGAAGCCGCAAGGTGCCTGACGCGTAGTAGCAGAAGTCTTTTCATACCGGCAAAGAGAAGGAATTAGTCAATACGGGGGTATCCCTCATGTGGGGGGGATGAGGGGTGATATACACTCCACACAAACCTCTCCTGCCAGTTCAAAGCCCGGGAAATCTGACACGACCTGAATACGAACTGGCTTACCGGTGAAAGGAAAAAATCAGCTGCAACTGACTGACTGGTAAACAAAACCCCGCAAAACCGACCAATTCCAAAAGAAAAACAGGTAAAAGCAATCTTCAAAACCCGGAGACAGCTTTCTCTACCTTAAATGACAAGAAAAAACACCCTGCGTTCAAAGTGAACCGTGCAACTCACGCCACGAATTGCACGAGTATCCTGGCAGCCGAAAAAGCCATGGCCAGAAAGCTATATATATGCTTAAGGAATTGTATTTACTGGCCTGTTGAGGAAAGGTTTTCAAATTTCCTCAACAGAACTCCCCTAATGATTTTGCCCCCCTATACAAAATTCACAATCAAACATATCTCATGACAAAAAACTTTCCTCCTCAATTCCTTTATAGTAAAAGGTTTGTCGGGAAACCCGTTCCAGACGGGTACACACGCAACGGAAATAACCGCGGTGAACTGCCTGCTCCAGGCGACGGGAATCCCCTGAAAGATTCAATCAATTGGTTCAAGAAGATCACTTGCACGCTCCTTTTATTGACAGCTACGCTGACTTTTGCAAAAGCGCAGACAGAATGTCCTTCCCCGGGAGGAGGTTACGGTTATTTCCATTTCGGATCTTCACCCAACGACGTGCTTTTCCCGGCAGCGTTACCACCCGGAAAAACCGGTTCAGATCGGGCTACCGCGGGTCATTTGTTCAATGACGCTACAAAAACGGTTTCCTATCCCCTGCGCACCGTTACCATAAATCCCGAGTTTACGGACGGGACCGTCGGCAGCGCTGTCATCAGGTTCAACCAGTTGGGAATGACACCGGGCGCCCTTATCAAAGTCTACCCGGGACTAACAGCTACGGGTACCCCGGCGGAAACCATTAACAATGACAACACGGCCTCCTACCTGTGGACGACCCGAACCTATGCAGGGCCCGTTACGATTACCTTTGAAAGCCCTATAGCGGCAGCGAGCGGCAATTTCGATATCGACATCGTATATACCACCGGCGATCAGGTCATCACATCGCCCTTTGGCTTTCAGGTGGCGTACTGGAAAAGCTTTATAACACCGAATGCCCCCGTCTTCATTGACTCACATCCGGACCACGCCGTGCCCATTGCAATCGCGTACTTTAATGAGTCCAAGCAGCTGGTTTCTTCTGAGATATCCTTTTGCGTAGACTACGGGCAGGGCGCCCCTCTTTTGGGTAATGAGTACCCTGGCCAGATGATTTTTCATCCTACCGTACGCACCGATTTTGATGAAAATGGCTCCGTTCAGCCTATCGACCAACTTACTGCAGCCCGTATGCTGTATGTAATATCCAATGCCCCTCAACCGATTTCGGTAGAGGCCAACTATATGGCAGTACAGAGCGCAATAGATCAGTTAAGCGACAACCCCAATGGTGATCTGAGTGGGCTTGCCGGAGACGCTCAGGATGCGATACCTTCCCTTCCTTCTCCTGTAGAACCGGATTTTTCCGTTACCGGTCCCGGGTCTACCGTTTCTGCGGGCAGCGCGCAAAACTTTACAGTCAATCTCACAAATCCGGGCACAGGCCCGATGGTATTCACACTGGAAGTTCCCGCCGGCGTCACCATTAATTCAGCCACCGGTACGGGTGTGACTTATAACGCCGGAAACAAAACCATTACTTTTGCATCCTCACCGGCCTCCGCTACAGTTTCGGTAACCAATGCGTCAGCCGGAACCGCTACCTTACGCGTCCTGTACAATCAATCAAATTTCTGGAACATCAATAATCTCCTGGTCTATGAACCATGTGACGATTATCCGAAAGATGAAAATCAGGGCTTCCTGGGCATCCGGCAGGGAAACAACCCCAAGCCGTACCGCGAAGCCAGTGCCGCCTGGACCACCGCTTTGAACCCTCTTGCCTGTACCGACGGGTATTATCAAATCAATTATTTTCAACCTAATATTGGTACCCTCAGACACATAGGCAGCGGATCAACCACCATCATCCAAAACCTGACCGGTGATTTCAACGCAGTAGGATACAGTACGCTCGACAATTTTCTATGGGGCTATGACCGTGCCACGGATCAGGTGTTTAAACTCGGGGCAAACGGCTCGGAACTCTATGCAATACCCAATATGCCGGCTCCCGCCACCAATAAAAGCAGAACGGTAGGGACCGTCGATTTGAATGGCTATCTGTATCTCTATGAACCGAATGCGGCACAATATATCACCGTAGATATTAATCCCGCGCGCGCCGCCACCTATCTGAAGATCGTAGATCCGACCAATTCCTATACCGCTAAAACCGCGGCACCCTGGGGAACCGCTACAACACCCCGGAACATATCCGACTGGGCGTACAACCCCGCTACCGGCCAGATCCATGCACTGATCAATGGCGGCGGAAGCAACGCTTTTTATATTTCGTCGCTCAACCCGGTTACGGGCACTTCAACCCTGTCCGCTACTGCGGTAAACGGGACCATCACCACCAGTAATGCGATCTACGACTCACAATTTTTTGATCCAAATGGCAATTTGATTGTGTATTATGCAAGCCGTTGGTACTCGGTTAACCCGGTGACTAACGAAGTGACAGACCTCGGATCAAAGTCGGAGCCGCTTTCACTTGGCAACGACGGAGCAACATGCCTTCAGTTTACCGCGCCGACGTCATTCACTTGTAACAACCTTTATTACCAGGTGGAAACGGATGAGCTCTACAGCATCGATGGTAACGGAACACGTTCATTGGTGGCGTCGTTGTCAGGCAGCCTGGATGCGATAGGCTACAGCACGACCGATAACTTCCTCTGGGGGTATGACAACGCCTCGGGCCAGGTTTTCAAATTGGGTGCAAACGGCGTTATTCAACGGTTCGGCATCTCCAATATCCCGGCTACGACACATCCCGACGGTTACAGTGTGGGTACTGTAGGTGCAAACGGCTACCTGTATTTGTATGAAAAGAACGCGTCACAATACATCACAATTGATATTAACCCTGCAAATGCAGAAACGTACCTGAAAGTGGTGGATCCGACAGCAGGCTTCGCCATTAAAACGGCAGCGCCCTGGGGCACTGCACTCTCAGGCGGCGCCCAGGGAATTTCCGACTGGTCGTTCAATATTTCAGATGGCCAGATCTATGCGCTGACAGACGGCAATAGTGCTACTCCGTATCGCGTTCTTCAAGTCAATCCGCTTACGGGAGCCACCACGCTTCAGCCCGGACAGGTAACGGGTAGCGGGTTGCAAACCGGTGACCAGAGCTTCGGATCTTCCATTATCGACGGCAGCGGAAACTTCATTGTCTTCGGTAACACAACGGGAAATTTCTACCTCATCAATATCACAACCAAAACCGCGACCACATTCACTAACGTTGCTGCCTCCCCGTCCGGCAACAATGACGGTGCGTTCTGTTCTTTGGCGTCGTCGCCGGCATTACCGGTTACGCTCATAAGCTTCAAAGCCAGCCGTGAAGGGAAGGTTGCTACCCTGAGGTGGTCTACCGCCAGCGAAGTAAACAGCAAAGGCTTCGAAATTGAGCGCAGCGCTACCGCCTCTGACTGGACAAAAATCGGGTTCGTAGAAACGCAGTCGCAGAAAGGTCAAAGCGTAAGCCAACTGAATTACAACTTTACCGATCCACAACCGCTCGCAGGATGGAATTACTATCGCCTGAAAATGGTGGACCTGGATGGTACCTATACCTATAGCCACATCGATGCGCTGCGGGGAGAAGGAGGCCAAAAAACTATGTTTGCCTATCCCAACCCGGTCGTCAACGGTAAACTTTCGATAGGAGGTGCACCGGGTACGGGTACGCGCAAGGTAGAGGTATACAACCTGAGCGGTTTACGCGTATTACAATCGGATCTCGGGCAAAACAATGAACTGAATGTAGGGAACCTGGTATCAGGCATGTATGTGCTGCGTATCAAGGCTCCGGGCGGTGAAGTTCAGACCAGTACTTTTGTGGTGCAGTAAAAACCTGGACCAATAACCAGTAAATTACGACAGCCTTGAAGTTGACCAGCGGCGGCGCTGTCGAACCTCAAGGCTGTTGAAAATCTTCTAAAACGCTATTATGGCGGTAGTGACAAGCAGGAAACCCTTTCGGATTTCCTGCTTGTCTTTAAATAGACCTGCAGTATTATACCCGCCGGTCTTTCATTCTTCTTTTCATTTTTCTTAGTGCAGAAGAAACAGGGAGCAGAATAAACATACCGGTAAAAGCTACCAGGAAAAACACTCTCCCTATTAATTTTTGTTTAGATACACCTCCATATTCCTCGGCAGCCATTCTGGGAAATAAGGTATACGGAGGTAACACAAAAGCAAAGACTATAAACAGGATAAAAAACAGTAACGAAATCAATGCAATTTTTCTTGAAGTTTTCATTGTTTGAGGTTGTTTACATTATATTCAATCAGACTATTAAGTCGTAAAAAGAAGCTTTCACGCTTAATTTATATTTCTCGTACCACAGGTATACAGATCACGTTCAGGTTCCGAAGAACTTCAACCTGTCTGCCATAAATTCTTCATCACAAAGCCTGTTTTCTCTAAACAGGTCAACCTTTGTGGCGTAATAAAACCAGGAAAAAATTACCTCTTCACCAGGGAAGTTTTGGCCCTGTCAAGGCTAAACGATATATGTACAATATCTACCCTGGGCGTCTAAAAGGCCGTGTAATAAGTTCATCTAGTGAGTTAATTATGATAGAGGAAAATGCAATATTACAAAAGTATCCAGTACTTATAGCGATCGGTAGTATATGAACGCATGATAAAACTTCATGTATCCGTTCTGCTACTTTGCGTCACGAACATTTACCTGTATCGAAATGATTAGCAGGCGCCATAACAACAGGCTGGCTTACAATCCATTATCAGCATTCTAAAAAAGCGTCTTCAAATCCGGACATTTGAGGGGCGATGCCCGGCCTTTCTAGCCCCCCGCGCCGTCTCTCCGCTTCGCCTTTTCCCATACTGCACTTTGGTTCCCTGACAAAAAGCGAAAAATCCCGGCCAGTACGGAGTAATTCATCATGCAAAAGTAATAAGGCACAAAAAACGCCTTGATCTTGACCGCTCGACGCTCTAACCACCAGCCAAGCAGTGCCATCGCGTAGAAAAGGACCTGTCCTGCCAGCAGCAACCGATACACAGGCTCCGGGCTACCCAGGCAAATCAGGATATTGGTCGCAAGCGCCAGTACTAACGCAAACGGTGTAACCGTCCACCTCAGCACCCGGTGGCTTACATACTGGAAAAACAACACGGGAAACTTCAGCGGATTCAATAACGGCAACAGGCGCAATACCGACTGTATCCCGCCGGCCGCAATTCTCACTTTACGCTTGAGCTCCTCCTTTATACTATCCGATGTATCTTCCACCGCGTAGGCATCCGGTTCATATACGATGCGATACCCCTGACCGGCAATAAGCATCGATATCATAAAATCGTCAAGTATCGTATCACCGGGAACAGGGTTGTAAAGGGCACGGCGTACGCTGAACAGCTCGCCAGCGGCTCCCACGACCGAATAGAGCTCGGAATCCCACTTCTTCAGCAACGATTCATATTTCCAGTAAAACCCCTCCCCAGCCGTTGCATCAGCCGAACGCTCGAGACTGACACGTTTTTCACCGGAAACCGCCCCTACAAGCGGATCCGCATAATGCCCCGCAATCAGTACCAGCGCCGGCTGATTAAGTATTGCGTTCGCGTCGGTAAACACGACAATTTCGGAATCGACCATTTCCATAACCCGGTGAATGGCATGAATCTTTCCCTTACGCTCCGGCGCGTGCATCAGCTCCACCTCCGGGTAAGAAGAAACAATCTGCGGGGTAAGATCGGAAGAGCCGTCGGTTACGAAAATAATACGGAGGCGGTCGGCGGGATAATCAAGCGCCAGCGTGTTCCGGATTTTCGTTTCAATGATACTTTCCTCGTTATACGCCGCAACAACAAGCGATAGGGAAGGTAACAGATCGTCTGCCCGGCGAGGTTTACGCCCGGAAAACCCCAGCACCCGCTTCAGCCTTACCAGAATATACAGCACTATACCATAGCCTAAAAAGGTGTAAAATACCAAACCGAGAGACAACCAGAATATAAGCTTCATCCTTTATTTACACGGTATATAATCGATTAAAAATTTACGGAAAGGAATCTCCCCGGCCATTTCCGTCAGGCAACCGGAATGGAGTAGCCGGGATCGGCACTTTCCTTATGGTGTGTCAAATGCCAGCCGATTGCCCTGAACATCAACGGCACAAGGTCGCCGCGCCCGCCAACCATATAGCGGATCACACATTTAGGAACTACTGCGATCAGGTAGTACATAAAAAATAGAACAAAGACCGGAGTGCCTGCATTTTTCCGTACAAACAGGATGCGGTTACGGTGCATAAAAAACTCCTTTAACCCGGTGGCTTTCCCGACGGAAACTGATTCCTTATGGTAGATCAGCGCCGACGGCTCAATGAATATCCTGTAACCGGCCCGCCTGATCCGCTCACACCAATCCAGTTCTTCGTAGTACAGGAAATAACGCTCGTCCATCAACCCGACTTTTTCCAGTACCTCCCGGCGTACCATCATGGCGGCTCCATGCGCATAGGCAGTCTCACGCGGAGGGCCATCATACTGGCCCGTATCCGTTTCGAATTGACCGATACACGAATTCCTGCCCGTGAAGAAGTTCACAGGTGTGTACCCCGCATATTGAATGGTCTTCGGCTGATCATAATAGTGGATAAGAGGCGAAACCGCACCGGCATTTTCAGAAGAATCCAATACCCGTACGAGCTTCGATACCAGATCTGCAGTGACAACCGTGTCATTATTTACCAGGAATACATAGGCTCCCCCGGCCATCCGGATTGCCAGGTTATTCCCGCCGGCAAAGCCCAGGTTGATATCGGACCTGATGAAACGGAACTGCGGGTACTTCAGCTCCCAGGCTGGCACCGGGTTGTACCGGCTTCCGTTATCAACCACGATGAGCTCGATATTTTCATACAAGTTCTCACCCATAACAGATTCGAGCAATGCTTCCGTGACCAGGTGCTGGTTAAAATTAACCGTAATAATGGAGACAAGCTTCATTCAATTTTCAAACGTTGAGTACGGGCCTGCCCGGCAACCGGGAAAACTGGTTTCGGCCGTTTTCAAAAATAGCCATTTATGTATAATTTTAAACTGTTTTTAAAGCGGAACGGCTATCAATAAGCAACCGCCCGCTATAAGAAACAGTAACTCAACGTAACATTCAAAAAAACAGCCGGGAGCCAACGGTGATTGGAAGCTGGTAGTCGGAGGTCGGAAATCGGAAATCAGTAGTCGGAAATCGGAGGTCGGCAGGCAGCAGCGTTTCTGCGGTTGACGAAGCAGGTTTTCGTATTGCACGACCGACTCCTGAAGATTGACAGCCTTTGCTCCGATGAAAGACTTTCCACCGGCCGGATTCGCTCAATGATTTCACATTCCGATTCTTTTTAAAACGAATGAACTTATTCCAACTTCCCCGTTGGATTGAACCGATCCTCTACAACCGGAAGCGGTTCTCCGACCTTACGCCTTCTGAGATCGAAACGCTCAGGCAGAAATTACAACCCTTCAACAGGCCGGATCCTGAGATTTCAGTAGTTATTCCAGCCTGGAATGAAGAAAACAATATTCACCGGACCCTTTCTTCACTGGCTGCTAACGGTCCCCACCTCCCTACGGAAATTATTGTCATCAACAATAACTCGACCGACAGTACCCAACAAGTGCTGGACACCCTGGGCGTAAAAACTTATGTCCAGACCCTCCAGGGCACCCAGCATGCCAGGCAGATGGGACTGGAAAAAGCAAGGGGAAAATATCATTTATGCGCTGACTCTGATACTATTTACCCTCCGGAATGGATTAACTGTATGATCAAACCTTTGATGACCGACAAACGGGTTTCATGTGTGTATGGAAATTACGCTTTTCTCCCCCCGGAAGGCCAGGGCAGACTGGGTCTTGCCCTCTACGAGCTGGCAGGAGAAATGGTCACCCGGCTTCGTCAGCAAGGAAATGAATTTGTAAATGCCTATGGTTTCAATATGGGTTTTGAAACGCAAAAAGGACTGCAAAGCGGAGGGTTCAGGATAAGCGGCCCCCGGAAATACGACAATATTAAAGGAAGCGATTTTATAAATGAAAGCGAAGACGGACGAATGGCGCTCAATCTTATGTCGTACGGCCGGCTTCACAGGGTAACCGCCAAAAAAGCAACCGTATTCACGTCTTCGCGCCGCCTGATAGATGACGGGAGCATATGGAAAGCGTTTATAAACAGGTTCAGAAGACAGCTCGAAAACAAATAAATACGACAGCTCAATAAATTACCGCCCCGGTATGAGTCACCCAGACAACATCACACTCGTAGTTGCTACCGACAACCACTATGCAATTCTGCTCGGCGCACTTATAAAGTCTATTGAGGAAAATCATAAGACTTCAGAAAAAATTGACCTCTATATTATAGATGACGGCGTTTCGGATTCCAACCGGAAACGCATCAGCGAGTCGGTTACGCCCGCGGTCACTACGCTTTTCTGGTTCAAGACCCGCGAAGTACTGCCTCCGGGTATCCGGATCCCGGTAGACAAATCCGCTTTTCCGATCACTACTTACCTGAGGTTATTTGCACCTTACATTATACCCGCGGAAGCCCGCCGGTTTATTTACCTGGATGTCGACATGATCGTGCTCGAGGACATCTCGAAACTTTGGCACACAGACCTGCAGGGAAAGTTGCTGGGAGCGGTACAGGATCTGTCCAAAACCGTCGGTTCGGATTGGGGCGGAATACCGCGCTACGAAAAATTCGGTTTCAAAGCCGACGACCTCTATTTCAATGCCGGGTTGATCATAGGCGATCCGATCAGGTGGCGGAAAGAGGACATCTCGAACAAGGTGATACAAGCCATCACCGACAACCTCGATGAAGTGAACCTGGCGGATCAGTACGGGCTGAACGTAGTGCTCAATAACCAATGGCTTCCGCTGGACGAAAGATGGAACGCGTTCTCGGCACTGGATATCAAGGCCCCTTACCTGATCCACTTCCTGGACATCAAGCCTATTTTCAAAACCTATCGTTCCAATCCTCTCTACCGCGAAGAATTTTACAAATACCTCCGCCTTACCCCCTGGAAGGATTTCGAACCGGTAAGCGATTACCGCCGGCTTGCCAGGAAAGCCTATAACAAGCTCAGAAAAAACGTACTAGGACTCCTGAAATAATCGCCGCATCATGCACTTCCCGGATGTTACTCTGCTTGTGACCCACTATAACCGGAGCGCTTCGCTCGAACGGCTCCTCGCCGCCTTCAGGCAGCTGGACTGCTCTTTTGAAAACATAGTCGTGTCAGACGACGGCAGCAGACCAGAGCACCTGGCGCATATCAGGTCCATGCAGGCGCACTACGCCTTCCACCTCGTTACCACACCGGTCAACAAAGGGCTGGGGAACAATATCAATAAGGGGCAGGATGCCGTCGCTACGCCTTATACCCTGTATGTACAGGAAGATTTTGTTCCGCAGGAAATATTCCCGCGTGTTTTTTCTGACGCAATGGAACTGATCCGGGAGAAGCCGGACCTCGATGTCGTGAGGTTCTATGCCTATTTTGTCTACCCTTACCTGGAACCCGTCCGCAACGGGTTCTCCGAAATGATTTTCAAATGGACCCTGCCGGGATACCGGAAGTTTTACTACTACAGCGACCACCCTCACTTGCGGAGAAGCACTTTCTTTTCCAGGTTCGGAAGATACCGCGAAGGTATTAAAGTCGAAGCCACTGAATACCGGATGATGATGTCTTTCCTTGCCAACAAAGGGAAGGCCCTTTTTTACGATCGCTATACTACCGTTTTTGAACAAATCAACTCTACCTCCGAACCGAGTACTGTCAGGCGCAACTTCTGGCGGGAATCCGAAAACCCGCTGATCTCCGGCGTCCGGCACCTCTACCGGTACACACGGTTTAACCTGGATTACCTGTTTACCAAAAGGGTCTGAGCCCGGACCTTTCAATTCTCAACCTCAATGTTTATGAAAAAAAATTTTACCTCTGTTCTTTTATTCCTTCTGGTAACGCTGAAGGGATTTTGCCAATCTGCGGTACCTCTTCCGGGCCGCATTGAAGCCGAAAATTTTACTGCCGGCAGCGGGGTAACGCCTTCTGCGGCCAGCGAAGAAAACAGCATGCAGATAGGCTGGATGAGCGACAGCACCTGGATGGAATATGCGGTTTCGGTTGCAGCTGCCGGATACTACAAATTTGAATTCCGCGTAGCCAATGGCTTTAGCGATAATGCCGCGCTCCAAATCCGAAATACAGCCGGATCGGTACTGGCGCATACCCCCGTACCGCGCACCGGCGGCATGAATGAGTGGAAAACCGTTGCGCTGCTTACCTGGCTCCCTGCCGGCAACCAGTCGCTCCGCCTTTTTACTTATAAGGGTGTTTTCAGCCTGAACTGGTTTGAGGTGAGCCAACCGCTAAAGCCGGTGCCCGGCAGAATTGAGGCAGAGGATTTTGACCTTTCCTACCAGGTAAATACCGAAAATACTTCCGATGCCGGCGGCGGGCTCAATGTCAACAACATCGATGACGGCGAATGGATGGACTACCTCATTAACATCACTGAAACCGCCGATTATACCCTTCGTTTCCGGGTGGCCAATGCTTATGGCTACGGCATTATCAAGGTGATCAACCTACAGGGCGACACGCTCGCTACCGTAAATGTACCCCAAACCGGGGGCTGGCAAAGCTGGAGCTCGATCGAAACAACGGCCTCACTGACAGCCGGTCAGCAGGTGCTCAGGATTTTCGCCGGCAGAGGCGCCTTTAACCTCAACTGGTTGGAAACCGACCGCCTGCTTGCTCCTACCGTGATCACCTTTGCCCCCCTCGCTTCAAAATTCGTGACTGACACCCCCTTTACACTCAGCGCTTCCAGCAACAACACAGAAAGTCCATTGGTTTTCTCATCCTCCGACACCACTATAATTTCAGTTGCTTTTGAAAACGGGTCCTGGAAAGCCACGCCCCGACAGGCTGGAAATGCCACGATTACCGCCTCGCAGGCAGCAGGAACCCATTTTCAGGCGGCCACGGCTTCACAACCGATCCAGATCCTTACGCCTCCCGTCTACCTTTCGCTCCCCGGCCGGATTGAAGCTGAAAATTTTTATGCATCAAGCGGCCTTTCCGCAGGCAATACTTCAGACGACAACGGAAACCAGGACATAGGCTGGATAGGCGATAATAACTGGCTGGATTACCCTGTACATATCCCGGTCTCCGGGTATTATACTTTCACTTTCAGAGTAGCCAACGGCTTCAGCGACGAGGCTGCTCTGCGGGTTTTGTCTGCTGACCACGCCGAACTGGCACGGCTTGCCGTTCCCCGAACGGGCGGTATGAATAACTGGAAGACGGTCCCTTTAATGGTTTGGCTTTCTGCAGGCAACCGGATATTGAGGATTGACATCCCCAAAGGGCTTTTCAGCCTCAACTGGTTTGAAGCGCAGCAGAATATCAAAGCAATTCCCGGACGTATCGAAGCAGAATCTTTCGACCTGGCATCGGACGTCGGTACCGAGCAAAACAGCGACCAGGACAACGGGGTAAACATCCATTCTATCGATGACAATGACTGGATGGAATACAACGTGTCGGTAGCGCAGGCCGGAAGCCACGTTTTCAACTTCCGTATCGCCAACGCCTACGGCAATGGTATTATTGAAATCAGGAACAGCAATGGAACTGTCCTCGGAGAAGTGAATGTTCCCCAAACCGGGGGCTGGCAAAACTGGAGCAGTGTCAGCACGACGGCAACGCTGCCCGCCGGGAACCAGCTTCTGCGCTTCCATGCCAAAAGAGGAGCCTTCAACTTCAACTGGGCTGACGTCGCTTACGGAAGCATTCCGCAAACCGCCTCGGTAATTGTATTTCCCGCCCCGGCCGACAAAGAAGCGGGTACTGCGCCGTTCGACCTTGGTATTTCAAGCAACAATACGGAAAGCCCCATACAAGTCGCCTCTTCAGACACCACGGTAGCAACCGTCCATCTCTCCGGCGGGGCCTGGTACGCAACGCCTGTTGCGGCGGGAACAGCCACGCTTACCGTCACGCAAGGAACGAGCACCCATTACCTGGCCGCGGACCCGGTCTCCAGGCCCGTTACCATTCTGCCTGCCAACAGCGCCGGCGCGCAGAAAATTACGCTGGACCCTGCCAGATGGTACATTCTGAACAACGCTGAAAAAGGATTGGATGACCTTTTTGACGGGGTTACAAACGCAAACGTAAATATAGGATGGGGAATGGTGATGGAAGAATACGAAGCCTACTACCCGCTCTATGACAATGAAACCATGACCCTTGAAAAGATCAGGATGTTTGATTTCGAAGGCATATTTGCGGATAAACCCATGACCATATCAGTGATCAACGACCAGTGGCAACGCATACCGGTCGCTACTTTCACGGGAGAAAGCTACGGATCCTGGACCGGTCCCTACCCCGACCGGAACACCGGCGGTGAAGCACGCTTTAACCTTGATTCTGCCGTTACCAATATCCGCTACCTGGTGCTTAAGATAAGAAGCGGCCTCCCAACCGAGCTTGAGTTCTACGGCACCCATACCCCCGGAACACCGCCGGCTCCTGTGGCCGGGAACGCGCAGGCGAAGTTGAAAGATATGCTGGGGGTCAACGCCTATGAATGGAATTTCCAGGACGGCAACACCCCCTGGCAGATCAATGAAGACAAAATGAATATGGCGAAAAGCTTCTCCGGCATCCGTCATTATATCGACTGGGAAAAACTCGAATCGTCGGAGGGGGTGTATAGCTTCAATCCGACCCTTAGCGGCGGCTGGCATTACGACCAGATTTACGAAAGGTGCCGGCTGGAAGGCATCGAGGTGCTGGCCTGTATCAAAACCCTCCCCGGCTGGATGGCCAGCTCATACCCTCAGAACATAAGAGATCATGAAAACATCCCGGCGCTATACGGAAGCGACATTTCACTACCACAATCCTACATACAGCAGGCGCGGGTTGCTTTCCAGTTTGCAGCGCGCTACGGCAGCAATACCCAGGTAGACTCTACCCTGCTGAGCGTTTACAGCATACCCAGGTGGCCCGGCGACAACCCGAACACCATCAAGATCGGTACAGACCTGGTCAAATACATGGAGTGCGATAACGAACGCGACAAATGGTGGAAGGGTCGTCCGGCCTATCAGACCGCCCGGGAGTATGCGGCCAACCTGTCTGCTTTCTACGATGGCCATAAAAATACCATGGGCCAGGGTGTGGGTGTAAAAAATGCAGATCCGTCTATGAAAGTAGTAGTGGCCGGGCTTGTTTCCGGTCCTGAGTATATCCGCGCCATGGTCGACTGGTGTAAGGAATTCCGAGGCTACAAAACCAACGGCGAAGTGAACCTTTGCTGGGACGTGATCAACTATCATATCTACACCGACAACACGTCGTCATCGCAAAGCGGCACTTCCGACCGGGGCGCCGCCGTAGAGGTAACCAACGCAAACGTCAAGACCGACGCTTTCATACAGGTTGCGAAGGAACTTTGCTACGGCATGCCGGTCTGGATTACCGAAACCGGTTTTGACACCCACCAGGACAGCCCGCTGAAAGCAATTCCGATAGGGAACAAAACTGCACTGGAAACCCAGGCGGACTGGATACTGCGCATGTCGCTGTTTTCGGCACGGCATGGAATAGGCAAAGTCTTTTTCTACCAGATGTTCGACGACAATTCGACGGGAGGAATTTTCGGGACTTCCGGCCTGATCGAAGCCTCGAACCTTACCCGCCGGCCGGCGGCAGACTTCCTGTACCAAACCCGGAAGCTGTTCGGTGAATATCATTTTGACGAAACGATCTCGCAATATCCGTTGGTTGACCGGTATTCCGACAACGGTAAAGGCATGTATGTCCTGGTAATGCCGACTGAAAGCGGGCTGACGGGCAGCTATACACTTTCGCTCAGCGGGTACCCCAAAGCCAGGATCTACACGCCTACCCCCGGACAAGAAAACATGACCATGCTAGAAGCCAATGTCCAGAACGGCCAGCTTACCGTTTCGGTCGGTGAAACTCCCGTCTTTGTCGTGCCCGCTTATGAAGATACCGGGGTTGGCGTTTTCGAGCAGCGGTCTGCTGCACGACTAGCCGAAGACGGCACCGATGCTCGCAAGGACTTCAGCGATAAGCTCATTGTATACCCGAACATCGCAACGACCCATATCACGATAGGTCTTGAAAACGAATCCGCCGGCGATTTGCAGGTGCGTATCTTCGACCCTGCGGCCGGCCGCCTGTACAAATCTACAGCGCTCCGGGGCGCCCGGATAAAGGGATCCCGCATCGATGTTACCGACATACCCGAAGGGATATATGTTGTCGAGCTGAAACAGGGCCAGGCCATCGCCTACCGCAAAATTGTAAAGTCCGCCAACTGATAGCCCGCAATTCCCTGTTTACCTTTGTGACTGAAATACTTTGTTAACCCTCTTGGTTGATGCAAATGTCGAGCTTTGTCAAGTTAGTCAGAAGATGGTCCGGTGTGATAAGCATCGCATTCGGGATGATTCTCGTCTTCATATCGCTTTACTTTTCTTATACCAGCCTTGAAGAGTTGGCCTCACAGAACAACGGCGTAAACAATACAATCAGTGTTCTCAATCAAACGGCCAACTTTGCGCTGAAGACAAAGGACCTGCAGTCTAACGTACGGGGCTATATCGTGACCGGCAATACGGAGCTGTTAACTTCCAACAAATCTCTGAAAAGCCAGATCACGGCCATCGGCGACACGCTCTATAACCTGGTAAGCCATTCCCCCGACCAGATTGCACGGGTAAATGAAGTCAGGGAAATCACCTCGCAGATTATCGCCTTTACCGAGCTTTCTACCGATGTGTACGATCAGTACGGGCTCGACAGCGCAGCCGCATTGATCAGGGGCGGAGCGGGAATTACGCTTTTCAAACGACTGGGAACCAAAATCAGCGAGATCCAGGAAATCGAGGGCAGGCGCATGGGATATCACAAGCTGCTTTCGTCACAAAGCCGGCACCATACCATCCTGTTTATGATCGGGACGGGTATCACCGGCTTTTTCATAACGATTCTGTCCATTGTTTTCTTGTCGAGAGACCAACGAAGGCAACGCGCGCTCAAGCGGGAAATTTATAGGAAAGAGCGGATGCTGAACCAGTACATAGAGGCAATTCCCGATGGTGTGATGGTGATCAACAACCAAAAGGAAATCCTGATGCTTAACGGCAGCGGAAAAAAAATGCTGGGTATCACGGAGGATACACCGCCTGACCTTGAGGCCCTTACCACCCGGATTACACTGACCGATGTAAACGACAACCACCGCTATAATTCGAACAACCTGAGCCTTTCCGCCGCCCTGAACGGCGCCGAGCTTGTAGGCAAAAAAACACACCTCGTCAGGAATGGAGAATTAATTGTATTCGAGAGCAATATCAGGCCCATCTGCGACTACAACGGGGAAATCATCGGGGCAATCTCGGTTTTCAGGGATATTACCGACAGCGAGGTCTATTCCAAGTCTCTTCAGACCGAGCGCGATAATGCGGAACGATCAGCGGTCATCAAGGACGTATTCCTGGCCAACATCAGCCACGAAATCCGTACCCCGCTTAATGCCATCCTGGGTTTCACCTATTTATTGGAAAACGAGCACCTCGCAGCCCCGGCCGGCGAATACATCAGCTATATCCAGGTAGCCGGGAAAAACCTGCTCAGCCTTATTAACGACCTGCTCGATATTTCTAAGATAGAAGTAGGGGAAGTACACCTTGATATGCAGCCGACTTCCCTTATCGAGCTGGTCGACTCCGTAGCCATTCTGTTGAGCCAGAAGGCCTCCCAGAAAGGGATTGTTTATCAGCAGATCCTGCCGGAAGGTCTTCCGGCCCAGGTCCTGACCGACAAGCTGCGCCTTACCCAGGTCCTGCTGAATATCTGCGGCAACGCCGTGAAATTCACCGAAAAGGGAAGCGTCACCATGCGCGTCGAGCCCGTTGCACCGGCGGTTGGCTCGCTGCAAACCATCAGGTTTACCATTACCGACACGGGAATTGGTATTGCGAAAGAGAAGACCACAAAAATATTCGACCGCTTTGTACAGGCTTCCGAAAGCACCACCAGGGAGTTTGGCGGAACCGGGTTGGGACTCAGTATTGCGAGGTCGCTTGTGACGCTGCTGAACGGCACGCTCAGCCTGGAGAGCACCCTCGGGAAAGGCACACAATTTATCCTGGAGTTCCCTTTTGAAATCCTGGACGTACCGGTACGGAAAGAATTTCAAGACCATACCCAGCCGATTCATATCAGGCCGGACTCGCTCCGGATCCTGGCCGCCGAAGACAACCTGCTCAATCAGAAACTGCTGGCGGCCGTTCTCAAGCGGATCAACCTGCCGGTCGTAATCGTTAACAACGGGCAGGAAGCATTGGAGGCACTGGAAAAAGAACACTTCGACCTGATACTGATGGATGTGCAGATGCCGGTAATGGACGGCTATACAGCCATCAGGAACATCAGGAACAAGCTGCAGCTTACCACCCCGATTATCACGATGACTGCGCACGCCATGATCGGGGAAAAAGAAGAATGTCTCAGGATTGGCGCCAACAGCTATATCTCAAAACCATTTAAGGAATGTGAGCTGGTTTCGGAAATTTTCAGGCTTACGGGGGGAGATGAGGTGCCCGGTCGCGCACCCGAACCCGCCCAAATTGACGAGGTGCCGGGCTCGATGTACGTGGATCAAAAATATGTCAACGAAATCACCAACGGAGACTCTGAGCTCATAGGCGAGCTCCGATCCATTTTCGGGCAGGATTACCGGCAGCAGCTCGAAAACATCGGCCAAGCGGCTGCGGAAAAGGATTACGCTGTATTAAAAAAGGCAATCCACAAATTCCGCTCGTCCCTGATGAGCATCGGGCTCATTGAAACGGCGGCCGCCTATCAGAAAATCGAGAACGAGCTGGGTACCGGTCCGGTTGCCGCCGCCGGCCCCGCAGAAAGGCTGTCGAACCTGGAAAAAGAGGTAAACAAGGGATTTGAAGAGTTCGGGCGGCTGTATCCCTCCTGAGCGTCAGGTACGGCCGGCAAGCGTCTGTGAGAGCAGCGACGAGATAGTTTCCACCCTTCTGTCCCAGGTATGCTGCGCCGCCAGCCGCGTGCGCTCGGCAACCCGTTCAGGACTGTCAGTTTCCATCTCCCGCGATATCGCCGCTTCAAATGATGCTGCATCCTTACAGTAGGCCACCATGTCCTCCGTATACTCGGCGAGGTCCGGGTTAAAATCGGTAGCCACGACCGGCTTTCCCGCACCCAGGTATTCAAAAAGCTTGAGCGGAAAAACGGCTGCGCTCCCTTCGTCCTTCCGAAACGGTATGACTGCTACGTCAAAACCCTTGATCACAGCCGGCATCCCGGCATAAGGAATGCGCCCTGTAAAATGAACATTCTTTAATTTATCGAGCCCAGCCAGGTCTTCCGCAAAAACAGGGCCTGCCAAAACAAAGCTCCATTCAGGGCGGGCCGAAGCGACCTTGTACACCAGTTCAAAATCGAATCGGTGCTCTATGCTCCCGAAATAACCGATAACCGGCCGGGGTATCCCGACGAGGGCTTCAGAAACTGCGGTTTCCGGCCTTGTTGCCTTGCCGCTATGAAAAATATCCGCGGCATTCGGAACCAGGTAACTGTTCGGGTTCATTTCCAGCTTGTGCGCGTAGAGGTTCTTGCTGCTGCAAATCACCAGGTCGGCATCACCGACAAGCATCGCTTCGGACTTAATGCCGTGTTTCCCGTCAAAATTTCCCGCTACAGGGTCCAGGCAGTAATACACCCGGAGCGACGGCGACAGTTTCCGCGCAACGGTCGGGTAATGAAAGTTGAAAGCATTTATAAATATATAATCGGTCACGCCGAACCTACGGAGTATACGCCTGATCCTGAATCGTATCAGGAACTCATTCAGGCCCAGTAGCAACCGGTACAGAAATCCTTCCGGCAAAAAGTGAAGAGACAACACTAAGGGTGGGATCACTACCTTGAAATTGGGGTTTCCGGTATCAATGACCTCCCGGGAAAACAATGAAAAAAAACGCCGCCTTTTCTTAAAAGACATGCTATTTTTGTTTACCCACCAATCTCTGAGGGTATACGGGTTGTCGACATAGAAAACCCGGTTGTGCTCAGCCAGTTTGGAGGCTACGGTATATGCGGTTGATTCAATGTCGGCATCAAAACGAAATAAGCTGAAAACGACAATATTTTGACCCCATAAATTCATTCAAACCAGAGCGGAAAGCTTTTTAGCCGATAATTGATATACTCAACGAATATACTTACTCAGCGTCTACACGGCAACGGATCGCATGATTAAAATTTTATTTGACCATCAGAAATTCACCACACAGCGGTATGGTGGAATCAGCCGGTATTTTGCCACGCTGATTGACGCAATTGAAGATTCCGGGGGAGCTTTCTCCTCTAAAACCGGCGTATTGTACACGGAAAACCAATACCTGCCCGGGGCTTCCCAACTGCTCAACAACCGCTTCTGCCGGCCATTCTTCAGAACAAAGGCGGGGAAAAGCGGGCTTTATAAGCTGAACCAGTATTACTCCTCGAAACTCATCCGGGAAAAACGCTTCGATATTTTTCACCCCACCTACTACGACCTCTATTTTCTTTCTGATCTCAAAAAGCCGTTTGTTACCACTATACATGACATGACCTATGAAATACTCCCCGAATATTTCTGGGCGCATGACCCGCTGACCGAATTCAAGCGGAAGAACATCGAACGCGCGGACGCAATTATTGCCATCTCTGAAACCACCAAATCAGACCTGATCGAATACGGGAATATTTCGGATCCCGATAAGATAAAAGTCATTTATCACGGCATTGACACTTTGTCCGAAGCGCGCTGCCAACCCGTTTCCCCACTACCTGAAGCCTATATCCTATACGTCGGCGACCGCAGCGGCTATAAAAACTTTTTCCTTTTCATGGACGCGTGCCGGGAAATTCTCAACGCGCAGCCTTCCCTGTCGGTGGTGCTTACCGGCGGCGGCGGCCTGGGAATTGCAGAAAAAGAGTATCTGTTCAGGAACCGGCTGGCCGGCAGGGTCCACCATATCAATGCGTCAGATTCGGAGCTGAACTATCTTTTCAGCCGTGCCCTGGTATTTGTCTACCCGTCGCTCCACGAAGGGTTCGGGTTGCCGATCCTCGAAGCGTTCCGGGCCGGGTGTCCGGTGCTGCTGAGCGACACCCGCTGCTTCAGGGAAATAGGCGCGGATGCCGTACATTATTTTGAAGCAACGTCCAAAGAAGCGCTCGTCTCAGAGGTTTACAGGATTATAGGTTCGGAAGACACCCGCAGAAAACTGGTAGCCGCCGGTAAAACCCGGCTCCAGGATTTCCCGATCGAAGATTGTGTCAGGAAAACCTTCGAGCTGTACAAATCGCTGGTATGATCGGTTAAAATACCTCAACCCATTCGAAACGATCGGTCATGATGCCTTTCGGGTGCTCACGGCCAATCCTGAATCCCAGCCAGTTTGCCGGGGCGATTACCCGTTTATTCCGCGTCGACAGGTAAGCCGCCCACCAGCTGAAGGTACTGTTTGAAATGATGGCGATATCGGCATTGCTGATCAGTTGAAAATCGACGATCTCAGAATTGGACACAAACAGGTAGTCGGGGTGATGGTCGAAAGCCTGTTTTACAAAAGCTATGTCGTCGCTTACCAGTATCACTTTATACTGTTCCAGGTCCGGAATATTGGCCAGTTCGCGCTTGAAATAGGACATAGGCAGCGCAATGTCACGTTTGCCGTAGCTGAGATAGTCGGTCCTGCGTATGTGCACAACCACTACCCGGTGCTGATCGAATAAATCTCCGTACAGCGCCCTGAACTGTGCCACATACTGCTGCCGGATCCGGATTTTTACAGGGATATCCGTGTTTTTCAAATAGTAATCCGACTGAAAATAGCCGTCGTAAATACACCGGCTTTGGGGTATAAAGTCGCGCGGAGCCACAAAATTATGTACCTGTATATAGCGAAAACGCAGTATCTTCGGGATACACCGCATAATTACCGAATATAGCCTGGACCCCAGCGTCAGGTTGTGGTACCACCCCAGATCAAAGTACCTGGCCAGGTAGGCATGGTGCGGGTTCGGAAAGAAATAAAACCCGCCCGGCCTTCGCGACTTCAGGTACATCAGGAAATGGTACTGAAATAACTGGTTGCCCAACCTGCCGATAAATCTTACGCCTGTCATTACTTATTGATTGTCAATATTCGACTTCCTGCTCCAAGCGGGCAGGACATGCCGGTTATAGAATTCCGGGTAAAACCGGTACATATAAATTATTGTATTTTTAAGCTCTACGCCGATCTCACGTCTCAGGATATATTGCGCTACCGTAAAACCGACAATATTGGAACAAAGTGTTGCGTACGCCGCGCCCATTACGCCCATTTTCCGGATCAGTATAAAATTCAGTCCCAGGTTTAGAGTGGCAGTGAACAACACGACCAGAAATGTAATCCGGGTCTTTCCTACCGAATCAAGTATCGTCCCGAATTGTCTGCCGAAAGGAATAAGCAGGCAATACAACAGCGTTATCTTCAGGAGCGGGATGGAGTCTGCATATTTCTGGCCTGCAACGGCCCAGATTACCCAATCGGCAAAGAAATATAGAAACAATACGCCCGGCAGCAGGATGGCCAGCGTGGTGCCCACCGATTTTTCGTAGAGATACTTGACGGCACTGCTGCCCTCTTCCTCCATTCTTTTTGCACTTTGAGGAAAAACTATCGCCGCCATGGCATTGGTAGGAATGTCAATCAGGTTGGTAATGCGCACCGCAATATTGAAGGCGCCCGATGCCGCCGGCGACAACATGGCGCCCAGCATCATCTGGTCAATTGTACCGGACAGCAACGAGCTGACGGAAGTGCCAAACCCGTATTTCCCGTAGCCGAAAAGCTTCCTGATCCAGTATCCGGTGTTGTCAAAACTCAGCTTGAAATGATCCCGGGTGTAGAGATAGGCAAAGACTGTGCTGACGACAATACTTACCACCTGCACCCACGCCAGCTCCGATAATTCTATCCGGTGGTGAAGAAAAAAACTGGCGGCAACGAAAGCAAAAAAGAGGAACTGGCGGATAAGTCCCGTCACAAATACTCCTCTGAAACGCAGGTTTGCCTGCTCGACACAATTAAACAAAGAAAGAAAAAGCGACACCGAAAATCCTATGGTATAAACCCGGAATAAATTGGTAAGCTCGGGAGTCTTCCACAACGCGCTCAGGTAAGGCGCCCCGAGGTGGGCGGCTCCTACCGTAAGAAGCGTAACACTTCCGCCCAGTAAAAGCGAAGCCGCAACAATACGGGGATGCTCTTCCTTTCTCCCCGACGACACATACCGAATCAGCGCCGACTGTATAAGCCCGTTCCGGATTGCCTCCACAATGGTAGTGGTGGACATAAATAGTACCCATGCCCCGAAGCTGTGGTTGTCAAGCGACCGGACGAGCAGGAAAAAGCTGGCAAACCCGAAAAATACCCCTGAAAAGTTCTGGAGGACACTCAGGAACCCCGACTCAATCCAGTAATGTCTTTTTGCCGTCATTTTGGTGCTGCTGCCGGGTTGAGATAATGCCTGATCACCATTTCCTTCAGCTCATCGTCATCGCGGGCATGATAAATTTCGGCATCAGAAAGTTTAGTGTACAACTTGCTGAAGCAATGAAAGTAGTGCTCCGGTCCCTTCTTGGATAAAATCAGGTTTTGCCCGCCGAAATAGCTGGCCAGGGTAGCCGTTCCGCCATGAATGGATATAAAATGGTCGGCATTTGCATACACCAGCATCTGAAGGTGGTTGTAATTTAAGGCGCCCGCTTTGTTTTCCCGGTACAAATCTTCCAGCAGGATAACTTCGGGGTGCTTTTCCCGCAGCCATTCATAGTCATTCAGCTCATAGATATCACTGTTGTCCATCGTGATATGCCCCGGTCCGGGGCGATTATAGAGAATGGTATAGGCGGGACTGAGCGTTTCGATCAGGAAGTCCAATACCGGTATACTGAAAAAGCTGACCGGCGGACCGTCCCATTCCATATTAAAACGGTTGGCTATGATCAGCATCGGTTTGTCGTACACATAAACCGGGTTGCGGTATACGGCTTTCAGCGGTACCTGCGTCCATTTGGCCATATCATAGTCATGGCTGTACAGGATCCGCGGCATCTCGAAGTTATAGTTCCCCTCGTTGGTCCGGGTGTCGAATACTTCGGTATGATCCGGCGAGAAAAAGTAAAGCTGGGCAGTATACCTGGACGCCACTGTCGACTTAAGCGTGCCGTTGCGATAGTGCCAGTAAGCAAAAGGCAGTACAAACAGCAATTCGGGAGCAAATTCTCCCTGGAAACTCAACTCCTTGTAGGGCTTACGGATCACATAATCCCGCACAAAATACCTGAGTTGCCTGATGCGACAGCGATAGGTGTCTTTATAAAAGCTTCGGAGCTCGGGCGGCACCTTCGGGTACCTGATCCTGACAAACAGTCCCAGGAGCTTTCCGGACAAAAAATCCAGCATAAATTTCTTTCAAAACGTTGAGATATCCTTCAAAACACAAGTTACAAAAGTCGGTTCGTCTTTTCGAAGCCCCGCGCGGCTTTCCCTACCTGTCATCAATATTAAAAACTGAAAACAGCCACCGGTCCACCGAATAGTCGAGGCGTTTATACTGCTGCGGCATCATAAAGGCCGGGTCTATATCGAGCGTTTCAGGGTCGTAGACTGCTACCTGGCCTTCCCCTACCCCGGCCTCCCTGAAAATATTATGGTTATTCGTAAGCAGCTTTTTGCCTGCGCTGAGCGCGTCCAGCGACCGCATGGTCAGCCCGGCCTGCCCCTCGCTTGTAAAATCAACAATGACCAGCGATCTGCTGAAATGATCCACGTACTCGTCCTTGCTCAACTTACGGAATGAGATGAGGGCGGGATCCAGCCTGACGCCCTGCCACCTTTCCTGGAGATAATATTTCCAGGTCATCACCAGCTTTGTCCTGAGTCTGTACCCTCGCCTTGCAGCAAATTTTATAAGCTTTTCCAGGAACAGGTACCTCGGGTACGTGTAATTGCCGCAGAAAAAGAGGTCGTAATCGGGAGTTTTATGGGTCAGACTCCGGAATTCATCGGTGCTGAAAGTCGGCACATAAGGCAAATCAAGCTCCTCGGAATCATCGTAATCAAAGGTCGAAACCGAATCAAAAAAAGGAATAAGCGGACGGTAATCGCAGTCCCAGGTCGTATAGGCATCCCACTGGTACAAAATGGTCCGGATACCGGGGCTAATCTTCCTGACGGCCTCCACGAAGGCCCCTTCCAGCTTGTAGCCCCTGATCACCAACAGGTAATCAAACTGCCTGCCTTCTATTTTTTCCAGGATACCCGCGTAGTGCTTCCGTTGTATGGCTTCCGTATTTCCCTTCCGGAGAAACTTGACCAGGCCAAACCGTGGAGAAGTATCGCGTTCATAAAAAAAGGAAACGCTGGCCCCGTATGCCTCCATTTTGCGAATGATCTCCTCGTTGTAGTGATAGAATTTCACCCCAATCATCAGGATTTTACGGTTCTCAAAGAGGTTTCTAAGATCGGTTCCGGTCATTTCTGTCGGGTTTTGTTTGCTGGCGGTAGAGAATTTGCCGTGAAGTCCAGCCGGGTATCCAGCCGGTACGTGACCTGTATGATAGCCGCTGCCAGGTAAAAAAGAATATTCGCGGGAAACTGTACAAAGGCTTCCTGCGGAAAATTACCCACACATAACACAAAGACAACCAGGGTCATAGCGAGGCAGCAGGTTTTGAGCTTGTCATTCCTGATTTTGTAGTAGTTATCGATCCCGGTTTTCAGAATCAGGAAAATCATCAGGCACTGAAGCATAAGTCCTACCCAACCCAGCTCCGCGGCCGTCCGCATAAACCCGCTGTCGGGTGGAAAGCCGGCCAGGTAGGAATGAGGCGCAAACCGAACTCCCCACGCCCCGGTTGCGCCCAGCCCGCCGCCGAAAGGGTGACTTTGCAAGTAGGGCTGAATCCGTTTCTGGTTGGCGGCCCGGACACTGTAGGAAGCGTCGATCGAGGGCTTAAACGCGGTTTGAAACCGGTAAAGCGTAGGGTTCGACGTGGGAATAAATATCATTACGCCCAGCAGGAAGCCGGCCGCAACGGCAAAGGGAATCAGCTTTTTTTGGAACCGGAGCAACGTGAACAACACAAGTCCCGCCGGTATGAGCACATACGCCCCTCGTGTGCCGGCAAAAAACATGCTGCTTACGCATAGCAGACCGACGCCCCCTATTATCACCTTCCGGGAAAAAGCCCCCCGCGCCGTCAGAAGGCTGAGGCAAACAAAAAAGGCAATCACCATGTTGTAGGAAAAAGCCACCGGATCTGAAAACACGGAATACTTGCGCCAATGTCCGTCTATAAAAAGCAGGCTGGCCATAAGCGGATCGGCGACCATATTTTCGAATTCGGTACCGGCAAAACCAAAATATTCCTGCCGGTATGCATAAAGCGCCCCAACCGTAGCCAGGGCCAGCCAATAACCGATCAAAAACCTGAGGTACCGGAAAGAGTCTACCTGATACAGGAATATGAAGTAAATCAACACAATAGTCCCCGTAGTGCGGACGGTATACAGCCAGGCCATACGCGATTCGGCCCATGGATTAGCCACCTGCAGCAGGTTGTACAGCAACCAGACCAGGATGACCACACTGACCGGGTTCCGGTAGATCGCCCAGTCGGGACGCTTCTTCTGGCTGATAAAAAAACCGAGAACGAGCAGCGCCAGCATGCCGTCGATCAGGGTGCCCAGCGGGAAATTGATGCCGAGGCGCATGATATAAAACAACAGGTAAACCACCCCGAGCAGCAAAGCAATGCCGAAACGCGGGTAGGCCACAATTGCATACACAACCGGTATGGCAACGCAGGCCGCAATAACCAGGAGACCCGCTACGACACCGTTGTCTACCGTAAGCCAGCCGAGCAACCCGGTCAGAAGTGCCAGGAACACTGCACCAGGAACATTATTCAGCTTCTCGTCCCAAAACCACTGCCTGATTTTTCCCTGGAAAGCTCCACGGTTTTTCCAGGCCGGCAGGCCCCGGTCAGCAGGTCGCGGCTCTCTTGTCATCAGAAAAAGAGAATTTTAAAAAAGATGAACACCAGTATCCCGCCAACCAGCAATATAGAAAGCAGGCGCATAGCGCGCTGCAAAAGGCTCAGGTGACTGAAACTCCGTGTATCTTCCCGCTTCTCGGATGACCTGGGGTAAGTTTTCATTTGGACAAACAAGGGTTGATCTTCGATATAAAGCTCATGGATTTTCACTATTATGATTCAGATCGGCAGCTCCCTCCCTGGTAGCAACCGAAAGCTTGCCGGCTCTGCCTGTTTTGAGCAGCGCACGAACCTGGTAGTAAACAAAGCTGGGTATGGCATACAAGGACCTGATAATCCTCGGATCGGCCGAAGACCGCGCCATTGCTATTGCAAACCCCATGACAAAACAGAATAGGCCGGCCAGCCAGGCATAACCCGCCGCCGGGAAAAACACCAGGTTCAGTATGGTAAACCCCAGCGAAAGCAGTAAGAAAATAAAAAGCGGCGGTCTCAGTAACACCAGCCCGAACAGCAACTGGTTGGACGAAGCATTTCTGACTCCCTGTCCGGCAATGCCAAACCCGAGCTTAAAATACCGGAACCAGGTATTGATCCACCTCGCTCTTTGTTTGACCAATTGCGCGCCGGCCGCAGTTTTTTCGTCGTAGACAATGGCTTCGGGGGCATAGGCGATGCGAAGGTCGCGGGAAACAATCTCTGCCTGCAACACCTTGTCAAAACCAGCTCCGGGAACTTCTTTCCCTCCGAGGCATTCTCTGTAAAGCGCAACGTCAAAAGCCATCCCCGACCCGCTTAGAGTTGCCGATGAGCCTGCTCCGAACAAAGCCTTCCCGTCGTAGAAATGATAGTAAATGTCACGTGCAGCATCCAGGCACGCAAATACCGTATCGAGGTTCTTAGCTTCCCTCACCCCCTGCACGGCCCTGTAACCCCTCTCAAACCATTGGTTGAGCGCTCGAAGAAGACCGGGATGTACCAGGTTGTCGCTGTCAACAATCACCAGCCGGTCGTGCCTGCGCCGGAACCGTTCAATTGCATAAAAATGTGATTTGACATTATTGGCAAGCACTTTTTCCGGGCGTAGGATGATCACACGGTCGTCTTTTTCCCGAAGCTCAGGGACGTCGCAGTGATCGGCCACCACGTATACCAGGTAATGTTCATATTGCAACCGCTTCACCGATTCCAGCGCAGCCGGTACGGTATCCGCCTGGCCGTAGGCAGTAATAACAATGGCGTAGTCCGGTTCAGCCTGCCGGCTTTCGGGCGCATGGCCTTTCTCTTTTTTTCCAACCGTCTTCAAAACGGCGGACAGCCCCAGTAAACCCAGTGGAAAAACCAGGTTAAAGCCGACCAGGACCTGGAAAATCACATATAGGGCCAAAAGAATATTCATTTCCTATTTCTCTTCATTCGTACTGCCACCCCAGACCGACGCGTCCGCCTGCGTCAGGACCCATCCCGCGAATACGGCGCCGCGGTTGCGCAGGTACCTGACGTTCTCCTCGTCACGTTCACCCAGCGGGCGGCCAGCCGGGAACACACCTATTACCCGATCGGCATAAGTAAGCCATTCCTTCGCTTTATGAAGGCTTCTTAAGGAACCGGTTTCGACTATGACCACATCAAACTGCGCCCGCAGCGTCGCCAGCTTGCTTTGAAGCTGCTTCTCGTCCACCAGCTCCAGAAGCGAAACGTCTCCCCCGCGTGTGCCGAGAACCGCCGGGTTTGCGCTGTCCGGGTGCAGCTCCTTTCCCGCCAGGAAGTCCTCCAGGTAAACCATATTTCGTCGCTCTTTTGTGAGATCGGGATTGCCAAAATTCCCGTCAATAACCAGCACGCGCCGGTTGATCCGGCGGTAAGCCCATGCCAGCCCGTTGACCACCAGGGTTTTCCCGCTGCCCTCCGTCAATGAGGTTACAGCAATTATTTTGGGACCATATCCTTCACTATCGATTTCGAACCTGACCGACCGTACCAGGCTGCGGAACCGGGCGATCGGCCCCTCCGGCTTCGCCCCGTCGAGTTGCCCCGGGTCCGTAAAGTCTCTTACCCGGTTCAGATGGCCCAGAACCGGCGCTCCGGTCTGGTCTGCCAGTTGTTGCGGGATACGGATGGCATTGTCGAGGTAATACAATACGAACAGGACGAACAGACAGACAATAAGGCTTACCAGCCCGGATAACAAGACCAGTATTCTCTTTTTGGAAGGGAGCTTTATCCCGTCCGAGGCTTTTTCCACCTGCTTGAGCGCGATCGGGTTGAATGACTCCAACCGGGCAGAATTATAGCGCTGCAGCGCTTCTATGTATTCCTTCCCGGCTATGTCTATGCTCGTCTCATATTGCTGAATACTGGCCTCGCTCGGGACCATCCCGTCGAACTTGCCGTTAAGCCGCCGGATCTCATCCTCAATCGTTTTGATACTGTTCCGGGCAAGCTCAAGAGAAATTTCGAGCTCGAGCTTATGGTTGACCAGGTTCTCCTTTACGTTCAGCGGGTTATAGATGTACTTGTCGGAAGACTCCATAATCCTGGCGCTCAGCACTTTCTGGACCGAATCTACCCGGGCTTTGTAAGCAGGGTTAAAATTGCTCCGGATATACAGGTCATTGACGGCCTTCAACTCTTCCCTGGTTTCTGCAATGTGCTGGTTGATCAGGGCCATGGACCCTTCGAGGTACTGCCTGTCGGCAGGATTGAACCGGGCGTCGATATTCTTGAGGGCGGCCCCGTAGGCGATGATGTCTTTTTTGGTTATCTCCCTGCGGGTTTCAAAATCGATGATATGGCCATACAGGCTCCTGGCCTGTTCGTTCAGGTTAAGCACACGGTTACGGATCTTGAAATCTTTCAACTCTTCCATCTTCTGGTTAAGCGCAGCAAGCTTTTGCAGCATAAATTTTTCAAGAAAGTCCAACGACTTTTCACTGCTGCCTTTTATGCGCTCCGCATAAACCTTCAGGAATTCGGAAATAAGCGTATTCACCAGGTAAGCAGAAAGCCCGGGGTGTTCCGCCTCAAACTCCACTTCTATGTAGTCACTATTCGAAATGCGCTCTACCCGGAGTTTTTCAAGGATCGAACCGGCATCATATCCCATATCTTCGATTAATGCGGCTACCCGCTGCTCCTCCTTTCCCGAGGGGTAAAACGCTTCGGAACCCGATAATTTCCTGCGTAGAAGCACAACAGCCTTCTCCCGGAAACCCTGGTCGGCATCATCCGGCACCTCTCTGAATGCCTGCCCCGGCCGGGCAGTAAGGTCATGGATAACCAGGCGGTAGGAAACCTGGTCCAATACTTTCTTCAGCTTGATCAGCTGAATGAGATTCTCAAATTTCCGGTTCAGCTCAGAATCCTGTTCAACGTTCTCATTCAGGGAAAGAATCTGCCCGGTCTTGTCCACCAGGCCGGTCGCAATACTGCCTTTCGAACGATATACGTCTGGTAACCGTGAGGCCAGGAAATAACACAGCACCAGGGTAACCAGCGGCACCAGTACCCAAATGAACCACCGCTGTTTCAGGTATAACCCGAATCTAATAAGTTCTCTCATTTTATACCCTCCATTTTTTGCCCGAGCAGCTCCTCAAGCGCGCTCTTAGCGATCAGTATTTCGCCTTCTATGGTGACTTTCGCCTGCATCTGGTTCGAGCACGCCAGGAGCGCTTTGTTATAATTTTCAAGCGTCTCCTCTCCTTTTTCAAATTTATACCGCACCGATTTGCGTATGCTTTCAAGGTCAAGAAGCGACTCGGCCACTACGCGCAGCAAAGTTTTTTTCTGGATGTAGGTATAGTAGCGCTGGCGCACTTCCGCTTCCAGGTTGAGTTCAAAAGCCGCCTTTTCGTGGCCAATCGCATTCTGCTCGCTTCTTGCCTGGCGAACCTGCGCCGGCTTCTGGATCAGGCTGCCCACATTGGCAAAAAAGCCGAACTGGTAGCTGGTTTGCATCAATGGATTTACGGTCGCCTGCTGCCAGCCCGGCATAAAAAGGTAGGAGAAGGAGAAAATATCAAAGTAGGAGAGCCGGGCCTTTTTTACGGCATATCCTGCTCCCTCAATCCGCGAATCCAATACTTTAAGCTTCGGATAATTGGTCCGCGCCGTCTCTATCAGCCGCTGCAGGTATTCTTCCGAAAGCTCATCCCGGACCGAGATCCCGGTTTGGGCCCCGGATATCACCGCCTGCATCAGACAGCAAAACAGAAACAAGATTTTTTTCATAAACCGCAATGTCAATTTTGGAACGCTACAAAGGTTATTTCCGTCAAAAGGCTATTTTTGTAATCTGCAGGTTGCTTGTCTTTCGTCTATTTCCTCAACGTTTATGTCGCTTTCAGACCTGATCAAAAGCAAACCCACCCTCAAAAAGTGGATCCATTTTTTACTGATACCCGGGAATGAAGCCCGCCCCAGGCGATGGGTAAGGTGGTTTGTTAACCCCTTCTTTCAACACAGAGGCCGGCAAGTGATCATCCGTCGCCGGACCCGGATGGACCTCCTGCCCTTTAACGACTTCAGGATAGGCACCGGCTCGGTAATAGAGGATTTTTCCACGATTAACAACGGCGTTGGCCATGTCGTAATCGGCGCACACAGCCTCATCGGTATGAGCAACGTGGTGATTGGCCCGGTTACCATCGGCGATAATGTTATAATGGCTCAGCACGTGGTGGTCAGCGGTTTAAATCATAATTATACCGATCCGGCGTTACCGATCAGCCGCCAGGGCGTGTCCGTCAAAGCCGTCGTGATCGAAGACGATTGCTGGATCGGCGCCAATGCCGTTATCACTTCCGGGGTCACCGTCGGGAAACATTCGGTGGTAGCCGCGGGGTCGGTCGTGACAAGGGACGTCCCGCCCTTTTCAGTAGTCGCCGGCAACCCCGCCAGACCCGTGAAACGGTTTGATACCGGGTCAGGTACCTGGCTACGCCTGTAAGATTTCAGTATTTTTCTCATACGTTCTCGGATTGAAATAAAGCCGGAAATGTTTTGAGTATGATCCTCAGATCCATCCGGAAAGAGAAATTCCTGGCGTATTCGACGTCTAACCGGATTCGTTCCTCCTCCGACATGTCGCTTTTTCCCCGTTTGGTTACCTGCCACAACCCGGTCAGGCCTGCGGGCCCGGCAAAGCGTATAATCTTGTCGTCGGTGGTCAGCTTTTCGGCTTCATAGAGCGGCAGCGGGCGATTGCCTACCAGCGACATATCACCTTTTATAATATTGATAAACTGTGGCAGCTCGTCCAGGCTGGTATTTCTCAGGAAGGTTCCCACCCTGGTGATGCGCGGGTCATTCTGGAACTTCATAAACGCTACTTCATTCTCCTTTTGCCGGTGGTACACCCTTTCGCAAATCTGCCTGCCGTCGAGAAACAGCATTTGCTCGCACTGCGACAGCCCGAGCGCCTTGCAGTCGGCACAAAGGGAGGCCTGGTCATTATTGTCTGAGTCGCCGTTCTTTTTACTGTAAGTGTTGAACGCGCTCATGTCTTTGATCAGCTTGTCGGCATCCACGCGCATCGTCCGGAATTTATAGAGATCAAAAATACGGTACCCGCTGCCTACCCGCCTCGATTTATAGAATACAGGGCCCCGTGAGTCAACCCGAATGACAATCCCGACGAGCAGGTAAACCGGTATAAGCCCGATCATGGCTGTTCCCACCACGATAAGGTCGAGCGCCCGCTTCCAGAAAGGAGTTTTAAAGTGCAGGTGCCCCAGTTTCCGGGCGACGCTGCCGGCCAGCCGTCTCTTCTGCCCGGCTAAAAAATTAACCCGGAGTCCAAGATCTCCCTTGCTTATGTCTACCTGGAAAATATCGTTTGCCTTCAGCTCCCGCGCTCGCCTGACAGAATCGGGAGTAAGCTCAGCGGCCAGGATGATGAACGGGATATTTTTGAAATGGGTGCTTTGACGCAGCTGAACCAGCAGATCCCAGCCACCGTTTCGTTCATCAGCCAGGACTACATCGGTATTGCCCCCGGCCCAGATAACTTCCATAGCTTCCTGCATATTGTAGCAGTAGCTGATTTCAAGCGACTTATCCAGTTTTTCTGCCACCAGCAGACACTGTTCATAGTCATGATACAGGAAAACGATTCCCGATCCCTTGGGAGAAGGTGCACCGGGAGAAACTACCGCCACTGTATTGACCTCTTCCATAGTTCCGGTCAGCGTTGTGTCCTTCTGAATATGGCATTGATTTTTGCCAACACCTCCATGGGATTAAAAGGCTTGATCATAAAATCGTCCGCTCCTGCATTCAGGCATTGAATTTTTTCCTTGCTGTCGTCCGAACCAGACAAAATAATCACCGGGATATCCGAGTACATATTACCTGCCCGGAGCTGTTTCAGGAACTCTTTCCCATCCAGGTTCGGCATATTCAGATCAGCAATGATCAGGTCTGCGACATTACCCTCTTCCAGCCACTGCATTCCCGCCAATCCATCGTCCTTGATAACCACCTCGAACTCATTCTTCAGAAAGTGCTCCAGTATTTTCTGAATACCCTGCTCATCGTCCATGATCAGGAGATTCTTTTTAGCGCGTGCTGAACACATGATTACAATCCAGATCCCGGAGAATCAATTTTCTATAACGTTGACAATTGAAAATAACCGGGGACAGCCGGTCCCCCTCGGGGTACCTGCGGGCGCTCCCCGCCATTCCCGGTTATGACACAGGCAAAAATATATTCAGTTGACTGTATATTCCAAAGTAAAAAGCAGAAAAGACGAAAAATTATGTAGCGGAGCATAGAGGGGAAACACGCATTGCTCCGAATAAGATCGATTATTAATCTTAAAAAATTCGAAACAAAATGTAGCATTTTCGCAAAATCAGTTACAAAATTTTCCGCCTCTCGCACGATAGAATTCTATAACCAAAGCGTGCCATCATTAGAACAATAAATTTGCAGCCCCGTCATCTGCAAAAGCAAATGACGAAGCTGCAAAAAAAACGGCCAAACTTTGCGCAAGCGTCCCGGGATACCTCTTAGTAACCGGGAGTCCGCTCCAGGTTGGAATTATTTTTTAATTCATAGGCGGGAATCGGGAACAACAGCTCCCTTTCTTTCAAAACAAGGTTGTTTCCATAGGTAAATTTATGACCGACAAACTCGTTAAACCGTTTCGTGGTAAGGTCAAATGCCTTACGCAGCCGGGCCATGTCAAACCAGGTAATATTTTCAAAGCACAGCTCGTGCCAACGCTCCTTCCATATCGCCTCACGCAGCTGGTCTTTTGACAATCCGGTCAGGTCCGGCAATTTAGCCCTCTTCCGGATCGCGTTTACCGCACTATAGGCTTTGGCAGTCGGCCCGGCAACTTCATTTGACGCCTCGGCAAAAACAAGCAATATATCGGCATAGCGGATAAGCGACCAGTTCAGATCGCTGTTGGCCGTCGAAGTCTGGGCTGCTACATCGAAGAGCTTATAGACGAAATAGCCACCCAGGTCCACCTCCTTTTTACGGTCGGCTTCGTGTGTAAATTTGGTAAAGAAAAACTGTCCTTCCTGCGCCCGGAGATCTGCTGCGTCATAAGACTTCACGAATTCATTGGTCGCATAAATACCGCCCGTTTCAGCCGAATAGGCGGAGATACCCTTGTTGTACGGGATGATCAGCTCCTGCCAGTTGCCGGGAATAATCTGGGTTTTGAACTGTACCATAAAAATATTCTCCTCTATATTCTTTTTCGCAGGATCATGCAGGTCATAGTAGCTGGAAAACAATTTAAATTGCTGTGAATCAACCACCTCTTCCGCTTTTTTGGCCGCCAGATCATAGTAGGCCGCCCCTTTTTGCAGCGGATAACCGGCCATAGTAAGGTAAACCTTGGCCAGAAGCGACTTCACCGCTCCCAGGCTTACCTTTCCCGAAACGTCGGTCCAGGGAAGACCGGCCTCCTCTGCTTTTTTCAAATCGTCCACGATCAGCGCATATACGTCCTCCGGTTTGGCCTGGGACGGTCTGAGCTGGTCCGAATCCAGTTTTACGGGTTCTGTAATCAGGGGGATATTCCCGAAGAGCTGTACGAGCGTGAAGTAGTACCATGCTCTGAGAAAATACGCCTCACCGAGAAGCTTCCTGGATTCTGCGGCATCCATCTGGATACCCGGTATTTTCGCTATGGAGAGATTAGCATTCCCGATCCCCTTGTAATACTGCTGCCAATAACTGGTGCCGTATGAATTCTCGGCCGTATTGACCAGGTCCTTGACGAAATAGCTGCTGGCCGCCTGCCCGAGATCAGTTCCGGCCTGCCCGGTTGCAAATTCAGTCATCACCCACGGACCGCCCCCGAAACCGCTGGCCGTGATCTCGCGCAGCGGCGCATAAATGGCATTTACCGATGCCCTGGCATGCTCGGGGCGGGTAAAGTAAGTACCTTCGGTAAAGTTACTCGGATCAGACTCATTCAGAAAGTCCGAACACCCCGTTATCAACAACGCGCCGAAAGCGACGATCAAAAGCCTGTATTTTTTCATGATCTGGTTCATCTGTGTATTAGGTTTGAGTGGTGAGGTGTGAGCTGTGTGGTGCGAAGCCCGCTTACGGCTGACCCCTCATACCTCATCGCAATTCGTTAAAATCCGACGTTCAGGCCCACCATAAATACCCTTGGCCGCGGATAGTCGTACAGGGCTACACCCTGCTCCAGGAAATCGCCGGAGTTGGAAACTTCCGGATCATATCCCTTGTACTTAGTTGCCAGGAAAAAGTTCTGTACCGATCCGTACACCCTCAGGCGGTCAAGCTTCAGCCGCGAAGTAAGCTCCGAAGGGAAAGTATAAGCCAGCAACAGGTTGCGCCCCCGTATAAAAGAACCGTCGGTTACCTTATGGGTATCATTGAAGGTGTCGTAGCCGGCAATTAACGGGCGAATCTGCGCAATTTCGGTATTTTGATTGCTCTCCGTCCAGGCATTCAGCACGGTCCGGTAGCTGTTGGCCTGACCCTGGCGGTCTTCGGCCGAGTGAATACTCCGGTTCAGCACGTCGTTACCGTACATAAACTGCAGGTCCACCGTCAGGGAAAGGGATTTATACTGGAAGGTGTTCAGGAATGTACCGAATCCCTTGGGAACACCACGGCCGATAATGGTCCGGTCAAGATCGTTGATCGTACCGTCACCATTCAGGTCTTTGAATTTAATATCGCCGGTTTCCCTGCCGTATTTCCTGGCTTCTTCCGCTTCGTCGGATCCCCACGTTCCCAGGGTTACCCTTCCGAAGAAAGATCCCACGGGCTCTCCTACTTTAATAATGCCGTTGCCCCTGAGTATTTCGCTGTTGGCGTTGGCCAAAGCAAGCACTTCGTTTTTATTGACAGAAATATTGAACATGGTCCCCCAGGAGAAGTTGTCGGTTTGAATATTCGTGGTATTCAAAGCAAATTCAACCCCTGTATTCTGCATGCTGCCGACGTTCGAAAATATGCTGGAATATCCGCTTGTATAAGGCAGTGGCGCATCCAGCAGCATGTCCTTCACTTTTCTCCTATACAGATCCAACTCGAAATTAACCCGGTTGGAAAACAAACCCAGCTCTACTCCGAAATCGACCTGCTCCGTTCTCTCCCAGGCCAGGTCAGGATTGGCGATCCGGCCGGTACCGATGCCGGTGTTGCGGCTACCGCCGAAAATCACCGTATAGTTACCCATTCCTGCCAACGCGCGGTATGCAGGGATTTCCGAATTACCTGTTGCCCCGTAGCTGGCTCTGAGTTTCAGGTTGGAAATAGCCGGGATACCGCTCATAAAGTTCTCTTCGTTAATCCGCCAGGCAACTGCCGCCGACGGGAAAAAGGCATACTGGTTGTTCCCCCCGAATTTGGATGAGCCGTCAACCCGTCCCGTAAAAGTGACCAGGTATTTGTTCATCAGGGTGTAGTTCAGGCGGCCGAAATACGAGTTCAATCCATAAGCCAGCGAATAGGAAGTAGGCGCTTGCGGGCTCGACCCTACTTCGAGGTTGTTGTACTCGAAAAATGAATCCGTAAAGCCTTGTGTCCTGGCCCTGTTCCTGAATTGATCCATGTGCTGCCAGGACAAGCCGGCCATCGCATTGATGTGGTGGATGCTCCCAAATTCCTTGCTGTATGTGAGGTAATTCTCAAATTGCCACGAGTTAAACCGGTTGTTATCTACATAGGCATCGCCATTGTCTGAAATATATTTCATCCCCCTGGGGGCGAAGTAATCGTTTCTCTGGTTGATAATATTGGTCCCCAGCGTAGATCTCAACTCCAGGCCCTCGCCCAACCGGATGGCTGCGTACATATTTCCCAGCACCGTTTGTGTTTTCAGCAAATTCCGTACGTCAGCCGATACGCGGAGCGGGCTATCGCCCCCTTCCATTTCCGGGTAGTCACGGTTGCTGGCCCAGGTACCGTCAGGATATTTAACCGGGATAATCGGCAACGCTTCAATTACCTGGCGCATCATGGTGATACCGCCGCCGCCCAGTATGTCGATCATCTTTTCGTTCTGGTCGGTATAGCCCAGCGTGCCGCCCACTTTCAGCCAGCTCTTGATCTGGGTATCAAACACAAAGCGGCCCGCAAATCTTTTTTGCCAGGAGCCGGCTGCGAGCCCGTCCTCGTTGCGATAGTTCATGAATGCGCCGAAAGTCCCTTTTTCGGTACCACCTGTAAACCCGAGCTGATGGTTTTGCGTAAAGGCAGGTTTAAAAGTCTCGTCCTGCCAATCGGTATCATATAGGGGGTTGCCCTGCGCGTCAAACAGAAGCGGGTTGTTTCTTTTTAGTTTCGGGTCTTTATATTTGGTGCTGTTGCCCTGCGCATCGAAGGCGTCCGGATCGAACTTCCGGGCATTCTGGAAGGCAAGATCCTCCGTTGCCAGAAACTCCTTTGAGTTGAGCAGCTCGAGCTTGCGCGGCAAGACTCCGAGGCTGAAATCGGAATCGTAGGTAACCCTTCCGGCGCCCGACGTACCGCGTTTGGTCGTCACTATGATGACACCATTGGCGCCGCGGGCCCCGTAAATAGCCGTTGAGGAAGCATCTTTCAGCACTTCTATAGAAGCGATATCATTCGGGTTGAGAAAGTCAATCGGGCTGCTGCCATTGACCATCCCGCTTCTGCCGGTTCCGGCGTTCTCGACGGGAGTGCTGATAATAACGCCATCGATCACATAAAGCGGGTCATTGGACACGCTCAACGAACTTATTCCCCTGATCCGGATGGTAGTCCTGCCGCCCGGTCTCCCCGAATTGGACGACACATTGACCCCTGAGAGCCGTCCCGACAGCCCCTGGCTGAGGGAAGAGGCGGGGCGCTCCTGCAGCGCATCGGCTTTTACAGTTCCGACAGCACCGGTCAGATCCGACTTCCTGACAGTTCCGTAACCGACCACGACCACTTCCCCGAGCGCATTCTGGTCCGGCACCAGGTTAAGCGTAATGCTGGTCTGGTTCCCGAGCGTCACTTCCTGGGTTTTATACCCCACATAGCTGAACACTAACACCGCGCCTTCAAGCTGGGCATCAGGTATGTCAAACTTGAAATTACCGTCTACATCGGTGACGGTACCACGCACTGTACCTTTCAGCAATATGTTTACCCCGGGCAGGGCTTCTCCGGTTTCACTGTGTATTTTACCGGTGACGGTTCTGTCGGCCGTCTTCCCGATGCCGGTCAATAGACGACTACCGGTCTTTTTGCCGGCAAAACGGGGCTCCAACTTTAATTCAACGCTCTCTGTCTTACCACTTTCGGGGATAAGTGAAAGAGAGACAGGACGGGAATTCGCGATTAATGAGGACTGCGTCATCACAATCAGCCCGGCTGTCAGCCATTTGTTTACGGATAATTTAGGTCGCATGTTCTGATATTTACAATGGTGTAATGGGTGAGCAAAAGAAAAACAGTCCGGCGACCGGATGCACAGGAAAATCCTCCGCATCCGCTTTAGCGCGCAGGGTACAGAACGGCTATGAAACCGGATTTCAAAAAAGGGGTGCGGCCGGGTTAATTAGCGTGGCCGGGGCAAACGATCGTAAGGGCAGGTTAAGTCGGGAAGCGTCGTTGTATCTTTCATAGACATTCGGTAGTTGAATAGTGATTAAATTTCAGGTATTAGCGGGAACAGGCATTGTATCTGGCGTGTGTCTCTTTGATATAAATAGGACAAAAGCAAGTTATTTTATTCATAGTACCATTGTCGGTTAATAAAGATGAAATTGTTCTTATGCCAATTTAATGGGAAAATTTTATTTTATAATTAAATAGTACCTGATTATTAAAAAAATTAATAATCTACTTTTCAGGGGAGGATTCTACACCGGAATTCTGCGCCGAAGCTAATCTTCGGCCTACTGAACAGCACCTTGGCTATAAAATCCGCCCCCCGACAATACGACTGTCAAATCGGGCGCATATAGCAGCTGTCAATTGAACATTTTCTTTTTTACCACTTGCGTTTTTGTTCATAGACAGGACATTTACATCAATTACCCGACAGCGTCTTACCCTCTTTTGACGTGGCAGATGTCCCTCCCATGCAAGTTTTTTGAAACAATAGTCATGTTTTTTGAAAACAGGCAAAAAAGCGTAATGGTAATTTTGACCGTTCCCGGAGGCCTCCCGAAAGTAGGCCCGGAACCGATCTTCTACCTGTATGAGCACACCCGCTGCACGCGCCCTGATGTTTTTCCTGCTGACCTTTTGCTACTGGCTGGCAAAAGGAAACCAGGTGGGTTTTGCTGCGGAACAAAGCCATATACATCTTTCGCAACTCGCCGACTGCCATACTGAACTCAACGACGCTGACAAGCGGAAAGAACCGCTCAGCCTCCTGGAATTTGCGATCGTAGGAGAAACCGAACAGGTCCAGGTACTGAAGAAACAATCCCTGCAGGAACCTTCGGTTCCGGTAGCTTTTTCCCCTGAGCAATTCCTGGCCGCCACCTCGGCAGCGCATTCAGAAATCGGCGGCCGTTCACAGGCGCCGCATAGCCCCCCTGTACCCTTCTACATCCTGTTCCGATCCATTCGTGTCCCCCACGCACTGGCTTGAACCGTCCTTATTTTTTACTGCAGTTTTTTTAAACTCATTCTGTCCGCAGCATACGTATATGCTATGCGTTGAAACGTCGCGTGCCCTTCTTTTTGCGTGAAATAAACCGCAGGAGGACCATTCGTGCCCGAAATCACGCGGACAGACAGGTTTGTCATTTTCCTTTCACAATTAATCTCTATTGACGATGCATTTAACTCCCAGAGAAATGGAGAAACTGATGCTGCACCTTGCGGGGGAGCTGGCACAGAAACGCCGGGACCGGGGCCTGAAACTCAATTACCCCGAAGCAATTGCCCTGATCAGCAGCCACGTGCTGGAAGGCGCCCGCGACGGCCGTACCGTTGCCGAACTCATGCAATCAGGCGCCAATTGCCTGAAAAGAGAAGATGTCATGGAGGGAATCCCCGAAATGATCCATGACATCCAGGTAGAAGCCACCTTTCCCGACGGCACAAAACTGGTAACTGTACACGACCCTATCCGATAACTTTTTAACACCGAAACCATGATACCAGGTGAAATTTTTGTAAAAGCAGGTGAAATTATCTGCAACGAGGGTCGTGAAACCGTAAAATTAAAAGTCGTCAACACCGGTGACCGGCCGGTACAGGTAGGCTCTCATTTTCACTTTTTCGAGGTCAACAAAATGATGCAGTTCAACCGTGCACTGGCCTTCGGTAAACGCCTCAATATCGTCTCCAGCACCGCCGTCCGCTTTGAGCCGGGCGAAGAAAAAGAAGTCGAGCTGGTAGCATTCGGCGGAGCACGCAGGACATTGGGATTCAATAACCTGGTCGACGGCTCGACCGACGTGACCGGCAACCGGGAAACAGCCCTGCACAAAGCGGAAGTACGCAACTTTAAAAACGCCAAATGAGATGAGTCTTAAAATAAACAGAAACAGATACGCCAACATCCTCGGACCTACCGCAGGAGATAAAATCCGGCTCGGCGACACCGATCTGATCGTCGAAATCGAGAAAGATTTCGCCAAACCCGGCGACGAAGTAAAATTCGGAGGCGGTAAAACGATCCGCGACGGGATGGGCCAGAATACCACCGCCTTGCGCGATCACGGCGTGCTGGACCTTTGCATCACCGGCGTGATCGTCATCGACCACTGGGGGATTGTAAAAGCCGATATCGGTATCAAGGACGGCAAAATTGTAGGGATCGGCCGCGCCGGTAACCCCGACATCATGGATGACATTGACCCGGATATGATTATCGGCGCAGCCACCGAAGTTCATGGTGGAAACGGCTATATTGTGACCGCCGGGGGAATCGACACCCACATCCACTTTATCTGTCCGCAGCAAGTTGAAACTGCCCTTTACAGTGGCGTAACCACCATGATCGGAGGCGGGACAGGGCCTGCGGACGGTACAAACGCAACCACGGTCACTCCGGGTAAATGGAATATCCAGAAGATGCTGGAAGCCGCCGAAGACCTCCCCATGAACATCGGCTTTTTCGGAAAAGGGAATTGCTCTTCAACCGGACCGCTGGCCGAACAAATTGAAGCCGGCGCGCTGGGCCTGAAAATCCACGAGGACTGGGGAGCCACACCCGCCGTAATCGATGCATCGCTCAAAGTTGCCGACCAGTACGATGTGCAGGTCGCCATTCATACCGACACCCTGAATGAAGCGGGCTTTCTCGAAGACACCATGGCAGCTATCGATGGCCGGGTGATCCACACCTTCCATACAGAAGGCGCCGGCGGCGGTCATGCCCCTGACATCATCAAGGCGGCCATGTACAAAAATGTGTTGCCGGCCTCTACCAATCCCACCCGTCCCTATACGGTCAATACCATTGACGAGCACCTTGACATGCTTATGGTCTGCCATCACCTGAGCAAAGATATCCCGGAAGACGTGAAATTTGCCGATTCAAGGATCAGGCCGGAAACGATTGCCGCCGAAGACATCCTCCAGGATATGGGTGTGTTCGCGATCATGAGTTCCGACTCACAGGCGATGGGACGCGTTGGTGAAGTAATTACCCGCACCTGGCAGACCGCCAGCAAAATGCGCAGGCAGCGCGGCCATTTACCGGAGGAAAAAGAGGCTGAAAACGACAATTTCCGGGCCAAAAGGTATGTCGCCAAATACACCATCAACCCGGCCATCGCCCACGGAATCTCGAGGTATGTAGGGTCAGTCGAAAAAGGCAAGATAGCCGATCTTGTTTTGTGGAAACCCGCACTTTTCGGAGTAAAGCCCGAAATGATCGTTAAAGGCGGCATGATCATTGCCAGCAAAATGGGCGACGCGAACGCTTCCATTCCCACGCCGCAACCCATTATCTACCGGAATATGTTTGCCGCTCTCGGGAAAGCACGGTTTAAAACCTGCGCCACTTTTGTTTCGGCAGCCTCCATCGACAAAGGCATCGTGACGGAATACGGGCTTGAAAAAATAGTACTTCCGGTTGAGGGCTGTCGCAATATTTCAAAACAAAGCCTGATCCACAATGACAAGACACCGGTGATCGAGGTAAACCCGGAAAATTACAAGGTGACCGTCGACGGGGAACATATCACGTGCGAACCGGCGACCGAGCTTCCGCTTGCACAACGGTACTACCTCTTTTAAAACCTGGTGAATTTCAACCACAAAATTTTTGGTGTATGTGTTTAATTAAAGCCAAACCGGTTTTAGCTGCGTTGCTGCTGTGCCTGTCCGCAGGGGCGGCAGCAGCGCAGGAAGCTCCCGGCGACGGCCCCAAGGGGCAGTTGATGATTTACGGCTCACTCGATTATTCGAAGACGAGCGCTCCTCATGACAAGAGCAGCAGCTTCAGCACAAGCCCCAATGCGGGCATCCCGATCGGGATCGGTTATTTTTTTAACAACAACAGCCTGATCGGGATCAATGCTGCATTTGCCCGTAATAAAGACGCAGACGGCAACCTGGCCCTCCGGCACCAGGAGCTGGGCCTCTGGTATAGCCCGTCCATGACTATCGGTGAGCACTTTTTGCTGATCGCGCAGGTAGACGCGCATTATGTTTGGGGAAAATCTCCGGCCGGAGCTGCAGCGCTTACCCCCTATACCGGTTACCGGCTCAGGGCCTATCCCATGCTCGGGATCCTGCTGGGAAAAGGGTGGGCGCTCAAGTTCAAATTCGGCGAGCTTTCACTGCTTTCCACCAAGGCAAAAGGGCAAGGCACCGTCAACAACTACGTGGCGGGGTTGAGCGGAGCCACCTTCGGAACCGGTATCTCCAAAAACTTCACTTTCCGAAAACATGCTAAATAGGAACTCCAGGCAATGATAATAGAAGAAGTAATCGGCTCCCGGACGGACTTTTCCGATCCGGGAACCGAAACCGATCTGCTCGAACTGGAATGGTATGAAACCACCCGGCGGATCCAGCGAAAAAAAACCAATAGCGGCATGGAAATCGCCATCAGGCTCCTGCGCGAGGGTCAGCGGCTCCGCCAGGATGATGTGCTGTACCACGACGGGAATAAAATAGTGGTGGTATACGTAAAGCCGTGCGATGCCATAGTGCTGCGGCCGCTTTCCATGCTGGAAATGGGTACAGTCTGCTATGAAATCGGGAACAAGCACCTTCCGCTTTTTATCCAGGATCAAGAGGTGCTGATGCCCTTTGAGGCCCCGATGTTCCGTTGGCTGGAAGCCGCAGGCTACAGACCTGAAAAGGGGGAGAGACAGCTGAAAAACCTATTAAAATCGAACGTAGAGCCACATTCACACGGGAACAGCGGCCCCTCGCTATTTACCCGGATCATGAACCTGGCGGGATCAAAACAGGAATCGTAATGCGGGAAGAAAGCGTCTTTTTCCTGGGGAGCCTGCTTCACCTGTCCGACCCTACGTTGCCGATCGGCGGGTATACACACTCTAATGGATTGGAAACCTACGTCCAGGAGGGTATAGTAAAAGATTCCGCCTCGGTTTCGATGTTCACAAGGCATATGCTCAGCTATAACCTCAAGTACAACGACGGAATTTTTATGCGGCTGGCTTATGAGGCTGCTGCTGCAGGCGATCAGAAACTTCTGACCCTGCTGGACCAGGAATGCTCGGCGCTGAAGTGCGCACGGGAAATCAGGGAGGCCAGCCAGAAACTCGGGGTGCGGCTGCATAAAATATTCTCGCGTAAAGTACAGTCCGGTATAATCGGGGCCTTTGCCGCCGGTATCGGGCAGGAAGTAGAAGGCCATTACTGTATAATGTTCGGCATGTATGCGCAACAGCTCGGCATCCCGCTCTATGACACATTGTTCGCTTTTTACTACAACGCGTCGGTGGGTATGATTACCAACGGAGTAAAACTCGTACCGCTGGGACAGCTCGACGGGCAGGACATTATGTTCGATCTGCAGCCCCTGCTGCGGCAGCTTACCGCCGAAACCATTGTGCTCGATCCCGCGCTCCGGGGCATTTGCAATATCGCCTTCGATATCCGCTGCATGCAGCACGAGCGCCTTTACTCGCGGCTCTATATGTCTTGAGGGGGCAATCAAAAACCACTAAAACAATATTCAAATGAAAGACAGAAGTTATGTAAAAATAGGAGTAGCAGGTCCTGTAGGATCCGGGAAGACGGCCCTGCTCGAGCGGTTATCGCGCCGCATGCTGAACGACTATAACCTGGCGGTCATTACCAATGATATTTATACCAAGGAAGACGCCGAATTCATGGCAAAAAACAGCCTGCTGCCTCGCGAGCGCATCATCGGCGTCGAAACAGGCGGATGTCCCCATACGGCCATCCGCGAGGATGCCAGCATGAATCTTGAGGCGGTCGACGAGTTGGTACGGCGCTTCCCGGATGTGGAGCTGATCCTAATCGAAAGCGGCGGAGACAACCTTTCGGCAACTTTCAGTCCCGACTTGGCCGATGTTACGATTTTTGTCATTGATGTGGCCGAAGGCGAGAAGATTCCGCGGAAAGGCGGACCGGGTATTACCCGTTCGGATCTGTTGCTGATCAACAAAATAGACCTGGCACCCTATGTCGGAGCCAGCCTCGAAATAATGGAAAACGACGCCCGCCGGATGCGGAAAGGACAACCTTTCGTATTCTCGAACCTCATGAGCCTGGAAGGCCTCGACAGTGTGGTCGGCTGGATCAAAAAATATGCGCTGCTCGAAGACGTAGAGGAACCCCTGTTGCTGAGATAATGGAATGTAAACTCGATCTGACGGTAAGCTGCCGGGAGGGCCGGTCGTATGCGAGGGACGTATATGCCGGCAAACCTTTCAGAGTAGTTTCGGTAGGGCAGTATGCGACCGATAATGCGCTGCACCTGATGCTGATGAGCGTCTCCCCGGGAATTCTCGACGGGGACCACTACGATATCCGGATCAGCCTGGAAGAAGACGCCCGGCTGCAGCTTGAGGCGCAATCTTACCAGCGCATCTATCACATGAACGGCCGGGCCACACAGCAAATGGTAGTCACGCTGGCACGGGGATCGGATTTTTCCTTTATCCCCTACCCCGTCGTCCCACACAAAAACTCGACATTCGTCAGCAAAACCAGCGTCGTACTCCACCCCGAAGCATCTTTCCTCGTTGGCGAAATCATTACCTGTGGCAGAAGACTTTCCGGCGAGGTATTTGAATATGCCCATTTTCAAAACCTGGTGGAAGTACATAACCACGAAGGGCGCCTGCTTTTGAAAGATAACGTAATGCTGGTACCCTCGCTTATGCCCCTTTCGGGCATCGGGCTGCTTGAAGGACATACGCACCAGGGGACGCTGGTTTACCTGGCAAAGGCCGGTGAAACGGTCGAACCGCTCATCGAAAACCTGCATGAAAAGCTGGGCACGGAGGAAGATATCGTATACGGTATATCGAAAACCCGTCACCCCGGCTTCGTGCTCCGCGTGCTCGGGGGCGGCGGAGAGCAATTGTACCGCTGCTTCGAAGAGGCAAAAAACCTGATTTGGGAAACAAAAAACAGCCACTTATGACCGCAACCCTTTTTGCATTGGCCCTCACTGCCATCGTCATCAGTTTTGTGCACACCGCTACCGGACCCGACCATTACCTGCCTTTTATAGTGCTTGCCAGGTCAAGAAAATGGAGCCGCCTTTACACCGTCTTCCTGGTGATCGTGTGTGGTCTGGGCCATGTCCTGAGTTCTGTCCTGCTGGGACTGGTGGGGGTATACCTGGGCTGGCAGCTCGACAAAATAGAGCTCTTCCAGGGCTTGCGGGGAAATACCGCCGGCTGGGCCCTGCTGGTATTCGGGATTATTTACCTGCTGTACGGGCTCAGGCACGTTTACCTCAACCGGCCTCACAAGCATTTCGATGTAATGGGTGAGGATGTATATGTGTACGAGCATCGTCACGGCGAGCTGGTCATGCCCGAAAACCGGGTAAAAGTAACGCCGTGGGTGCTGTTTGCAATTTTTGTAATGGGACCGAGCGAACCCCTGGTACCCCTGCTTTTCTATTCGGGCGCCCGCCGATCGACCATTGAAATCGTAGTACTCATTTCGGTTTTCACTGTCAGCACCGTCGTGACCATGCTCTCAATGGTGATGATCGGCCTCTATGGTATCAACTCACTGAATACCGCCAGGCTGGAGCGCTACATGCACGCCATTGGCGGAGCCGTCGTGACGCTCTGCGGCATCGGGATGACTTTCCTGGATTGGTAGAAGGGGTGGAAATCGGAAGTCGGAAGTCGGAAATCGGAAATCAGCCGGGCGGGCTCACGCCTCAAACCTCACAACTCAAATGAAAAAATTAGACCAAAAATTCGAATATGTGCCTGCCCTGCTCAAGGGTATCGGGCAGATCATGTTGCAGGAAAACCAATGGACGGGCTTGTTGTTTCTCGTCGGGATTTTTTACGGTGACGTCGACATGGGGATTGGGGCACTCGCAGCCACCGTTGCCGGGACCATAACGGCGCGGCTGCTCCATTTTGACCAGCGGGAGATAGAATCCGGCCTCTACGGCTTCAGCCCTGCCCTGGTTGGTGTGGCGCTTACGTTTATGTTTGAAGCCAACTGGCTGATCTGGATACTGGTAGTCGTGGGAGCGGTTGCAGCCGCACTGCTGCAGCATTTTTTCATCGAACGAAAAATTCCCGCTTTCACGTTCCCCTTCATTCTCATCACCTGGATCATCGTGCTGATCGTTCACCAATACACTTCAATCCCCCCCTCAACCGCCCTGGCCGTCCCCGTGGACCTGTCTGACTCAAGCGATTTCACAACGTCAACCAACGGTTTCGGCGAAGTAATTTTCCAGGGAAGCTTTTTTGCCGGGATTCTGTTTTTTATCGCAGTGTTCCTGAGCAACCCGGTTGCCGCACTTTACGGGCTGGCGGGATCGATCATCGCAGCCGCGATTTCTGCCCAGTTCGCGGAGCCGGTTGTGCAGATCCGCATGGGCCTTTTCAGCTTCAATGCCGTATTGTGCGCCATTACCTTTTCCGGTACCAGGCGCAGGGACGGCCTTCTCGTACTGATTGCTGTAGTACTGGCCACCCTGGTCGACATCTACATGCTGAAATCCGATTCCGCCCTGCTGACGAAGGCCGGCGGCGTGCTTACTTTCCCGTTTGTGCTGGGAACCTGGCTAACCCTTCCCCTCAAAAAACTATTGAACAGCGTGTGGAAATCCTGATGACTTCCTCCCGACGAATCCGATTGTAATGAAAATAACCACACTTGCAGGTCTGCTGATTTCTATCCATTTTCCCGCCGTACCGGCGCAAAGTGAACCTGGCCGAAGCGACACGGTCACGGTAATCCACCTGAAAGACGTGGTGGTGGCCGGACAAAATGCCGAAGGGCAGATCATCCGCGTCGACCTCGGCAAAATTCCGGTTAACACCTCACAGGACATTCTCCGCAAGGTCCCGGGACTATTTATCGCACAACATGCCGGCGGCGGGAAAGCCGAGCAGATTTTCCTGCGTGGCTATGACAACGACCACGGGACCGACATCCGGATCTCGGCCGACGGCATGCCCGTCAATATGGTGTCACACGCGCATGGACAGGGGTATTCCGACCTTCATTTCCTGATACCGGAAACAATCGGGAACATAGACTTCGGGAAGGGAAGCTACTATGCCGACAAAGGGGATTTCAATACAGCCGGTTTCGTGGATTTCCACACCCGTCGCTCGGTAGATCATAACCTGCTGAAACTGGAAGGCGGCAATTTTACTACCCTGCGCATGGTGGGAATCTTCAGCCTGCTCCACGACGAAGCACGGGATAAAAATGCCTACCTGGCCTCGGAATATCATTTCACCAATGGCCCGTTTGACGTCAAACAGCGCTTCAACCGGCTGAACCTGTTCGCTAAATACAACCAGAGACTGGATGCTCACTCCTACGTCAACGTACAGGCGTCCACCTTTTCATCCGGCTGGAATGCTTCCGGGCAAATCCCGGAAAGGGCTGTCAGCGAAGGCATGATAGGGCGTTTCGGCTCAATCGACTCTACCGAGGGCGGCAACACGACAAGGACCAACCTGGTGGTTAACTATGCCCGCGAATTAGGCCACGGCGCCTCGCTGAACAGCAACTTCTATTACTCAAAATATAAATTTACCCTCTATTCCAATTTCACCTTTTTCCTGGAACACCCCGACACGGGCGACGCCATCAGGCAAACCGATGACCGCGATGTATACGGCATGGACCATACCTATACACGCTACTTCGGCAGTACCGGGAACAATGTCACCTGGAAATCGGGGGCAGGGTTCAGGTATGACGACATCCATGACCTGGGATTGAGCTACGTTGCACACCGGGAAGAAGTAACCGAACAACTGGCGTCGGGAGCGGCTACCGAAGCCAACCTCAACGCCTTTACCTCCGTAGACTGGAAAATGAAACGGTGGACCGTCAGTTCAGGCATAAGGGCCGACTGGTTTGCATTCGGCTACTACGACCGCCTCGAACCCGCCAAAGGGCAGCAAGGCGCCGAAACCATGCGAGTCAGCCCAAAGCTGGCATTCTATTTTGATCCCGGGCGCAACCTGCGCCTGTTTCTGAAAGCCGGGAAAGGGTTCCATTCCAATGACGTCCGCGATGCCGTAATCCGGCACGGAAAACAGGTATTGCCAGCTTCCTACGGCACTGACCTCGGGCTGGCCTGGCAGCCGTTTGAGCGACTGCTGCTACAGCCGGCGCTCTGGTATTCGTTTATGGAGAACGAATTCGTATGGAACGGCGACAGCTACGGCGTTTCGGAAGCCGGCAGAACACGCCGCTATGGGGCTGACCTTACCGCGCGCTACCAGCCTGTTGACTGGCTGTACCTCGATTTGGATGCCAACTATGCCCATCCGAGACTCGCAGACGCTCCCCGGGGACAAAACTACCTGGAACTGGCGCCGGTATTTACCAGTACCGGCGGGATTTCCGTCCAGCTCCCTAACGGTCTTAGCGCCAATTTCCGGTACCGCTATATGCACGACCGGCCGGCCAGGGACGATAACAGTATTGTCGCCGACGGCTACCTGGTCAATGACCTGCTGATAGGGTATGAACGCAGGTCGTGGGCCGTAAATGTGCAGGTACAGAACTTGTTTGACGTAGTCTGGAACGAGGCCATGTTTGCCGAGACCACGCGGCTGAAAGGTGAACGCCCGACAGGGTTTGAACAGCTTACTTTTACCCCGGGCACACCCCTGTTTGCCAAGCTTGCCTTCAGCCTGAAATTCTGAAATAAACTCCATAATAAAGACAAACCGAATTTAGCCGGAAGTCTTATTTTTGTATAGCATCAATAACCGGATATGAGCACACCCGTTAAAATCATTTCCAATTTCGACTACAAGAAGCTCTTTCTTCCGGGGCTGTCGAAAGAGGTACTGTTCAATGACATGGAGCTCCAGCTCTACCGGATTGAAAACTACCTGCGGAATATCGTAATCCCGGTTTTGCCTTACAAAACAACCTTCAACTTCATGTTGCTCGTAACCAGGGGATATATCCGTCAGCAGCTCGGTGTGTCGCGCTTCAGGCTGGACGCCGGATCTATCCTCCTTATCAAGCAGGGAAGTATTACGGCAACGCTCGAAATTTCAGAAGATGCGGAAGGCTTTTTCCTGGCATGCGAGAACACCATACTCGATCACGTACCGCTCAAAATCACACCTGCCTTTTTTAACCCGACCTCGCCGCAGCTTTCGCTGGAAGGCGATTATTACGCCTGGTTGCTAAAGCTTTTCAACCTCCTTGAAGAGGAGTTGAGAAGGGTAAAAAACAGCGACATAGAAATTGCCTGCATGGCTTTCCAGGCGATATTAAATACGCTGGGGTACCTTGACAACCTGCATTCCAAAACGGTACTGGTCTCGCGAAAGTCGCAAATTACCTATCGTTTCAAGGAGCTGGTACAGGTCCATCACCAGGCACACAAAGAAGTTCAGTTTTATGCCGATGAACTGGCTATTTCTGAAAACTACCTATGCAAATGCATAAAGGAAACGACTGGTAAAGCACCTAAACAATGGGTAAACGAAACGACGGTGCTGCATAGCCAGGTGCTCCTCCAGAATGCGGCGAAGGACATTTCGACCATTGCATTCGAGCTCAACTTCCAATCGGTGTCACATTTCACCAGGTTATTCAAGAAAATAACCGGCATCCCACCTTCACTTTACCGCAAAAAACTATCCTGACCCGGAAAGATTTTGTAACCTTTCCATTTCCCGTCTACTCCAATTAGGTATAACCATCTAACCGAGAAGAAAATGGAAGAGAGAAGTTCGCAGCAGGCATTGAACCGGGTTTTCAATCTACTGAAATTTACCTTTGTGATCGTTCCTATCGTGGCGGGAGCTGACAAATTCACCAATCTGCTCACCCACTGGGACCAGTACCTCAACCCCGCCATCGCATCGTTGCTGCCATTTCCGGCCGCTACATTTATGATGATAGTCGGTGTAATTGAAATCATTGCGGGTATTGTTGTTCTGAAAAATGCCGAAATTGGCGGGTACATCGTGGCGGCATGGCTTACCTCCATTGCGCTGACGCTGTTACTGGGCTTCATTTACATCGACGTGGCGGTACGCGACCTTGTCATGGCCATTTCGGCCTTCTCAATGGCTAAAATATCCAGGATTGTTTCATAAATCATGACCCGGACGGAAGACTTTAACGAAACGGAAATAATCAAACGCATTCTGGCAGGAGAAAAATCGCTTTACGAGCTCATTGTAAGGCGGTTTAACCCCTTTCTGTATAAGGTAGGGCGGTCCTACCATTACACCCATGAGGACACACTGGACCTGATGCAGGATACTTTTATTGATGCATACAGGAACCTGGCCGCATTTGAAGGCCGGTCCGGGTTCAAGACCTGGATCATCCGCATCATGCTCAACAATTGCTACAGGGGTAAAGAAAAGCCCGGTTTTAAAAATGAGATCGTACAGGACGTGAAAGAAAACTCAAAACCAATGTTCACCCTTCCGGGCAATGATACGGATCGGATCATTCAAAACCGGGAATTGGGAAATATCCTCGAAAGAGCCCTCGCCGGAATTCCACTCGATTACCGAATGGTGTTTTCGCTGCGGGAAATCAACGGGTTGAACGTCTCGGAAACTGCCGGCCTGCTGAACATCTCCGAATCTAATGTGAAAGTGCGGCTTAACCGGGCGAAGTCAATGCTCCGAAACGAAATCGAAAAAACCTACTCGGCGGTAGACTTGTTTGAGTTCAACCTGATTTATTGCGATGAAATGGTTGAAAGGGTAAAGAGAAAAATCAGCGAGCTATAAAACTCTTCTCGCACTTACTGTTTAACATAGTGAAGGGCTATTGCCCCGGATACGAGTACTTTTGACTCCACTAGTTTTAACTCAGGTTGCTTCAGGAACTTCGTATCGTCCATCAAACGCCTTCCTTCGCCCGCAAATGTCGGATGGATCACAAAATGAAATTCATCCACGAGCCCCAGCGCGATCAGTTGGGACGGGAGATTTACACCACCTACTGAAATTTTTTTACCCGGCAGCCGCTTCAGTTTTGTCATTTCCTCCGCCAGGTTTCCCCTAAAAATGGTTGTTTTCTCCCCTGCAGCTACTAAAGTAGTGGAAAACACGACTTTGTCAATGGCATCGAATGCTTTGGCAAATTCATTCTCCGAAACCGATTCAGACAGGCTTTTTGCCCGTTCCGGCCAATAAGGAACCATTAATTCGTACGTCTTTCGGCCGTAAACAACCAGGTCGGCGTCCTTGAAGAGGTTGGTGAAGTATTCATGAACATCTTCAGTGCCATTGCCTTTGGTATGGTCGCAGCAACCATCCGCAGTGAGGTTAATTCCGTAGACAACGTTTCGCATTTAAATAGCTTTTGCGTTTAACTCATCCATTTTCTTTTCAAAGATAAAAGATTGGATTTCCCCGGACTGCAGCGACTGTTATAAATCTTTCAAGCATCGACATAATAACCGCAAAGTCTTTGACATTGGGCGCAGGTACTTTTGCAGCGTAATAAATTTTATGAGATATGAATCATTTCAAGAAGATTGTATTGAGTTTCGCTGCAGTTCTTGGCCTGGCCATGCTGGCCGGTTGTAACAAAGACGACGAGCCGCAAAAAGCACTGACGCCCAGTGAAGTACTCGCCAGTGTTGCCTGGAAAACTACAAATGCAAAAAACAACAAAGGAGAAAACGTAGTGCTTACGGACGTCAACGTGGCCAATTTTGTCGGCTTTGCCTATTTCAAGACGGATGGTACCTTCACGATGTACAACCTCGACGATTCTCCCAAAATGCACGGCGACTGGACCGTTTCGGCCGACGGAAAAACGCGCACGATCGTAGCAAAAGACGCCGCCGGTGCAACTTTATTTACCCGGGTTGTGGACATCACCGTACTTACAAAGGATGAATTTACTTACAGGATTTATCCGAACAACGACGACAAATCAATCTATTTCGACATCGTGCACACGCCTACCACCCACGAAGAACCGAAATAACGGTCGCTTCCGGGCACGAAACCGTATCCCTGTATATAGGAGCCAATTGGCAAAACATGATTGAGCGGATTTTACTTTTCCGCCTCAATCGTGTTTTTTTATTATTTTCCCCTGCAAAACACAACGTCTCATTGATGACTAGGCAGCAGGGTAGTAATGTTTATGTACCGCTAATCGGCATACAGGAATTCCGAAAGGACCAGCTGGTAGGCCGCGACGAGCTGTTGTTCAATGAATTATTGGGCGTAAAACACATAGACCGGCCTCACAAGCACGATTTTTTTATTATCAATTTATTTGAGCGTGCGCAGGGAGTTCACACCATAGACTTCCGGGATTACCCCATAGGAGACCGGCAAATACACATCCTCTTCCCCGGCCAGGTACACCGGTGGGACATTGGCCCCGAAACAATCGGCTACCAGCTCATGATAGACCGCATATTTTTTGAACGCTTCGCTCCCTACTTCCGGTTTTCCATTGCCAATTACATGAACCACCCCCTGATTCCATGTACGGAAAGCAGCTTCAAATTGCTGAAATACGAATTTGATGCCATCAGGGATGAACTTAGCGCGGCCAATTCGCTCAAAGACCTGATCAGCGCAAGGGCAGCGGTCATCGCTGCAATTGTAAGCAAAGAGGCCGAAAATCTTTTCGACGATTTTAAAGTATACCTCTCCAATCCGAGGCTGGCGAAATTCAACACACTCATTGAACAGCATTACAAAGAGGAGAAATCAGTCAGTTTTTACGCCTCAAAACTCAATGTTTCAGCCAACTACCTGAATATTCTCTGCAAAAGACACCTGAACGTGCCGGCCACCGAGCTGATCCGGCAAAGGGTATTGCTGGAAGCCAAACGACTGCTCCAGTCCACCGACCTGTCCATCAAGGAAATTGCATTTGAGCTAGGATTTGTGGATCACGCTTATTTTTCCAACTTTTTCAAGAGCCAAACCGGAGCTACCCCTACCGGCTTCAGGGAAAAATAAAAGCGCCGGGCGCCACCCTCTACTTACCCGAAATAGATGCATACTGAAGCGGAATCCTCATTTCCGAAGCCAGGTCGACAATTCGATGTAAACGGTTCTAACGGGAGGATGATCGCCGGGGAGGTCCCGCCGGACGGTCATCCTGAGAAAAAAGTTTTTTTGCGAAAACACCTTGTAGCGGAGATGACAAATAGATGTTGTCAATGGAAGTCAATGGTAGCCGGAGGCTATCACCCGGACGGTCATCCTGTAGCGGAGCGCAGCGGAGTCGAAGGATCTCCTGTTGTGAGAAAAAAGTCCTCTAAAAGGGATTGGGTACGGGGAGCGGGAGATCCCTCCGCTGCGGTCGGGATGACCGGGAGGTTGGAGTGGCTCCAAACCTGTTGTTGTCAATGGTAGCGCATCTGCCGGATGGTCATCCTGAATGGAACGCAGTGGAACTGAAGGATCTCCTGTTGCTATAAAAAAGTCTTCTGAAAGGGATTGGGTACGGGGAGCGGGAGATCCCTCCACTGCGGTCGGGATGACCCTCCGGACGGCGCGGCGCCAAACCTGTTGTTGTCAATGGTAGCGCATCTGCCGGACGGTCATCCTGAATGGAACGCAGTGGAACTGAAGGATCTCCTGTTGCAAGAAAAAAGCCCTCTGAAAGGGATTGGGTACCGGGAGCGGGAGATCCCTCCGCTGCGGTCGGGATGACCCTCCGGGTGGAGCGGCGCCAAACCTGTTGTTGTCAATGGTAGCGCCGCCAATGAATCACCCAGAATATTATAAAAATAATACAACACCTCTCAAAACCCAGCAATGAGGCTCAGAGAAAAATAATGTACATATACGCAAAAAAATTGGCTCACTCCGTCTTCCCCCCGCCCAAAATAAACCCACAATAAACTAGTTACAAGCAAGTTAAACAAAAACACAGACCCCCATAAAAATTTCAAAAAAAAATCAATCAAACGTTTGTTTGATTTTTTACATCCACTTACATTTGCATGCGAATCCAATAAAAGTACAATGGAAGAGTTTAATGAAAAGCAGTTGTGGATCATGCACCATGCATTGGAAATCTTTGCTGCAAAAGGGTTTGAAGGAACGTCGGTCCGTGACATCGCCAAAGCTGCGAACGTTAACGTCTCGATGATTTCCTACTACTTCGGCTCAAAAGAAAAACTGCTCGAAGCCATTGTCAAAAACCACTCCATAAAAACGCAGCATCACCTTGCTTCCATTGCTTTTTCGGCGAACACCTCCCCTTTCGTAAAAATCACGCGCATTGTCGACCACTACATCAACGTCTTCACCAGCCAGAGCCGCTTCCGCAATCTGCTGCACACAGAAATAAAAGCCATGGACCCCGCCGGGCCGGTGTTTATCATGATACGCGATATGAAGAAGGCGAACAAGGCATTTCTGGCGCAGACCATCCGGGAAGGGCAGGAAAAAGGCGTTTTCAGAAACGATGTTGACGTCTCCATGCTGGTATATTCCATCGTAGGCGTTCTGAACTACATCGTCTCCAACAAACCCTTTATATGTGAAGACAACGGACTGGACCCTGACGATGACGAAGCCTACCGGGAAAAAATCATCGATAAAATGGGACAGCACATCAAAGACTCTATTCTAGCACTCATTACAGTAGTACCACATGAAAAGTAACTTTTTGCACCGCTTCCAGGTTATTTTGCTGATCGTACTGGCAAGCCCGCTTTGCGAGGTTGCCGCCCAGGGCACGAAATCGCTGTCGCTTGCGGAATCTATCCGGCTCGGTCTCGCCAACAGCAAAACGCTGAAAGCCGCCGACTCTAAAATCGTTGCTTCGGATGCTTCCGTTTCGGACGCAAGAATGAAACAGCTCCCGGACCTGAAAGTGTCAGGAACCTACATGCAACTGCTGCAGCCCAACGTGAACCTGAAGTTTCCGATGGGGAAACCTTCCGAAGAAAATCCCTCGAATGAAGAAAGCGGTTTGAGCGCGTTGAAAGTCAACAACGCCATGTTCGGCTCGCTTAATGCCAGCCTGCCGCTCTTTTCCGGCTTCCGCATAAAAAACAGCATCGCTTCGGCACAGTACCTCCGGAAGGCAGCACAATTTGAGCGCGAGCACGACCGGGAGGCGGAAACGATGAACCTGATCGAGGCCTACTACAACCTGTACAAGCTACAATCGGCGGTCAGGCTGGTTCAGGAAAACCTGAAGATGGCCCACCAAAGGGTCGCCGACTTCTCCAACATGGAACGAAACGGGCTGCTTGCCCGGAACGACCTGCTGAAAGCACAATTGCAGGAATCCAACATGGAGCTGGCGCTGCTCGAAGCCCAAAACAACGAAAAAACTGCCAACTATCACCTGGACATTATGCTGGGCCTGGCGCCCGGAACACAATTGGAACTTGACTCCCTCGCTCTGGACGAATCCCGGACCGTGGAATCGCTTCAGGATCTTGAAACCCAGGCTTTGCAGAACCGGAACGACCGTCTCGCCCTCCTGGAGCGCGAAGAGGCAGCCCACCTTGGAATAGAAATTGCGAAGGGTGAAAAGTACCCCGCCCTGGCCCTGACCGGCGGCTACATCGCCGCTTACGTTCCGCACGTGCTGACGGTTACCAACGCAGTCAACATCGGCCTGGGACTAAGCTACAACATCGCTTCACTTTACAAAACCGAACCCAAAATCCGCCAGGCAAAAGCCCAGCAACAGCAACTGGTCTACGCCGAACAACAACTGAACGACGGCATACGGGTAGCCTTGTTCAAGGCCTACCAGGATTATACGGAAGCGCTTAAAAAATCTGAAGTATACGCCCGGGCCGTTGAACAGGCCAGGGAAAACTACCGGATCACAAAAAACAAATATGACAATGCGCTCGCGCTCACTACCGACCTGCTCGATGCCGACGTTGCCCAATTACAATCTGAAATCAACTACGCGTATGCCAAAGCTGATATTCAGGTCGCCTACAACCTGCTCTATCAAACAGCGGGGATCCTGGGAAAGAAGGTGGGGCCGTGAAGGATGGAGATCGGAAGTTGGAGATCGGAGATCGGAAATCGGAAATCGGAAATCGGCTGGGACTTGAAAAAGCGCCCGTCACGAATCAAATAAGATGCTGTATAATAATGAATTAGCCACGAATTAACGAATAAAACAATTCATTAGTGAATTCGTGGCATTTACACCAAAGAAATGGAACACAAAGAAAAAGAAAACGGCAAATCCAAAAGTAGTCTTCGTTTTGCGCTGGTATTCGGGCTGCTCGTCCTGGTAGGCGGTACTTTTGGCTGGATCAAGTACCGGCATGCGCAACATCACGAAGAAACGGATGATGCACAGGTTGAATCGAACATCAGCCCGGTAATTCCACGCGTTTCCGGCTATATCAGGGAAGTTCGCGTGAGTGACAACCAACTCGTAAAAAAAGGAGACACCCTTCTGATCATCGATGACAGGGACCTGAAAATAAGGGTACTTGAAGCGCAGGCCGCTTTATCGGCCGCCGAGAACAACGTCTCGGTCGCTAACGCCGGGCTGCCGGTCGTACGCGCTAACGTAAGCACTTCCGAATCCGCCATTAACACGATTGACGCCCAGATCGAAGCGGCGAAAGTTACGCAATGGCGCGCCGAAAGCGATTTCAAACGGTTCGAGAACCTGGTAAAAGATCACAGCATTACGCAGCAACAATACGAGCAGGCACTGGCCGCCAAACAGAGTGCAGACCGCCAGCTCGAAATCCTCAAAGCGCAAAAGCAGAATGCCATTAAACAAACCGCAGCGGTTGCTACACAAAGAAACGTTACCAGCCGCCAGGTGGCCTATGCCCATGCCGCTGTTCAGCAACGGGAAGCGGAAGTTCAGGCGACACAGCTCAATCTGAGCTATACGGTGATTACAGCGCCGGTAGATGGCCAGGTCTCGAAAATAAACCTCCAGATCGGTCAGTTCCTCCAGGCCGGTCAATCGCTGTTCCAGATTGTCCCGCAGGACCGGAAATGGGTGGTCGCCAATTTCAAGGAAACCCAGCTTACCAAAATGAAGGCCGGTCAAAAAGTAACCATCAAGGTGGATGCCTACCCGGAACACACTTTTGAAGGAACGGTTTCGTCTATCAGCCCGGCTACCGGCTCCAAATTTTCCCTTCTGCCGCCGGACAACGCAAGCGGAAACTTTGTAAAAGTAGTGCAGCGCCTACCGGTCAAAATTGATTTCAGCAACCCGAAAGACGATTACCTGAACAATCTGAGAGCGGGCATGAATGCGGTTGTGGAAGTACAGTTGTAACCGGTTTTCAGTCCGCCGAACCGTTATTCCTTATTAATATGACAGAACAAGCTTCGCTGGTTGAATATGGCAGCAGGCGCTGGATTGTAACACTGACGGCAATTGTCTGCGCTCTGCTCGAAATTGTGGATACCACCATTGTGAACGTTGCCCTGAACGACATGAAGGGAAACCTGGGGGTAACGCTCAGCGAAATCGGGTGGGTTGTCACCGCCTATGCAATCGGGAACGTGATTGTGGTGCCTATGACAAGCTGGCTATCGCAACAGTTCGGCCGGCGTAATTACTACGCCGCTTCGGTCGTTATTTTCACAATCTGCTCGTTCCTGTGTGGAAACGCTACCACTATGTGGGAAATGATCCTCTTTCGTTTTCTCCAGGGAATCGGTGGGGGCGCGCTGCTGGTTACCTCGCAAACCATCATCACCGAAGTATGGCCACCGGAAAAACGGGGAATTGCACAGGCTATTTACGGGCTCGGCGTTATTATCGGCCCGACCCTTGGACCGCCGCTGGGCGGCTATATTGTAGAAAACTACAGCTGGCCGTATATTTTCTATATCAACATCCCGATCGGGATTATTGCCGCAGCACTCACCCTCCAATTTATACGCAGCCCGAAATATGCAGAAAAGAAAAAAGCAAGCGAGGTTGACTGGTTGGGAATTATCTTCCTCATCCTGGCGGTCGGCTCACTCCAGTATGTTCTGGAACACGGACAACAGGACGACTGGTTCAATGACCGTACTATCCTGGTGCTGACGGTTGTTTCCGCAATCACGGCTTACTTTTTTATCTGGAGAGAGCTTACCTGCAAGAACCCGATCGTGGAGCTGAGGGTGCTCAAAAACCAGACCCTGGCTGTCGGTACTGCGCTGTCCTTTATCCTGGGCTTCGGACTGTACGGCTCTACTTTCGTCATTCCGATCTACCTCCAGAATTCACTCGGCTGGAACGCTCAGCAGGCAGGTATGATTATGATCCCCGCAGCGCTTATGACGGCGTTCATGATGCCCATTATCGGCCAGTTGCTCCAGCGGGGGGTCCGGCCTCAACTGATCGCCGCCACAGGAATGTTCCTGTTTTTTATTTACAGTCTGTGGGGTTACAAAATCCTGACGCCCAATACCGGCGAAGATGCCTTTTTCTGGATGCTGATGCTGCGCGGACTTGCCCTGAGTATGCTTTTCATACCAATCACCACCTTATCCCTTTCCGGGCTTAAAGGTCAGCAAATCGGGCAGGGAGCAGCCTTCACCGGCATGATGCGCCAGTTGGGCGGGTCGTTCGGCATCGCGCTGATTACCACTTTTATGAGCCGGCAAACTGCGGCTCACAGAAACGATCTGCTGACCAACATTACACCCGACAATCCGCTTCTGGTTCAAAAACTGAACGGGCTGCAGCAGAACTTTATGGCACATGGCTTGAGTCCCGAGCAGGCTAAAGCATCGGCTTTGAAACTGATCGACCTCAGCATTACGGGCCAGTCGACTGTACTCACCTATATGGATGTTTTCCTGTACATCGGCATCCTGTTCCTGGTTTGTGTTCCATTTATTTTATTAATCAGAACCGGGAAGTCCAAGGTAGACATGTCCGAGGCGATGCATTGAGGAAGGGTTAGCCTTGAGGTTTGAGGTGTGGGGGAATAAAGTTCCCGCTCACACCCCACACCTCAAGGCTAACCCCTCACAACTTACTTTTTGTCGATCTTATACAGGCGGCCGGCGTCGGTAACCGAATAAAGCGCTCCGTCCGTACCCATAGTCACATCCCTGAAACGCTGCTTTTCATTTTCAAGCAGGCGCTCCTCTCCTTTCACCTTATTCTGTTCAATTACAATCCGGGCGATATGCGACCCGCTCAGGCCACCGATAAACAGGTTGTTTTTCCACTCCGGTATACGGTCACCGGTATAAAACGCGATGCCGCTCGGGGAAAGGACGGGATCCCAGTAATACACGGGCTGTTCCATGCCTTCCTTTTGCTGGATACTGTCGCCGATTTTCCCGCCGGCGTACTCAATACCATAGGTAATAACCGGCCAGCCGTAATTCTTGCCCGCTTCAATCCGGTTGAGCTCATCACCGCCGCGCGGACCGAACTCGGTTTCCCAGAGATCGCCGGTTTCCGGGTGCAATGCAAGCCCCTGTACATTACGGTGTCCGTATGAATAAATTTCCGGCCTCGCATCGGTACGACCTGCAAACGGGTTGCCACTTACCGGCTTGCCATCCTTGTCAATCCGTACGATCTTACCCAGGCCTGATTTCAGATCCTGCGCTTGCGGACGGGTAGCCAGATCGGAGCGCTCACCAGTACTCACCAGCAGATTCCCGGCCGGATCAAAAAGGATACGCCCGCCGTAATGCAGCCTGCCCTTATAGGCAGGGGTCGCCCGGTATATGACTTTTACATCCTCCAGTCTTTTGTCATCAGCAGACAATTTCCCTTTTCCAACGGCGGTAAGGTTGCCGGCTCCTCCCTGTTTTTCAGAAAAAACAAAATACACCATCCTGTTTTCATTGAAAGCCGGGTCTGTCCGGATCCCCAGCAAACCACCTTGCCCGTCGGAATCAACGGCGGGAACTCCCGCTATAGGTTCGCTGATCGCACCCGCTGTTGTAACCAATCTAAGCGTTCCCGCTTTTTCAGTTACGAGGAAACGGCCGTCAGGGAGCGGTGTAATTCCCCAAGGGTTCTTCAGATCACTGGTAAGTACGGTTACTTCCAGGGGTGTGGCTGTCTTCACGCCGTTAATACGTGTCTGCCCCTCAAAGGCAGGCTTATAGGCCGTATTACCGGGCTTCGTTTCCACCGGGGCGAAAGTGCTGTCGACTTTTGTCTCGGTGGTCTCTTTCATGGAATTTGTCTGACAGGATGCTATTGCCAGCGCGGCTGCGGGCAAAACTGCCCATCTGAGTCTTTTCATTTCCTTTTGAATGTTTAACATGTTGTGGTTTAACAAAAATCAAAAAAGCCTGAAGGCTTTTGCCCTCTCGCGGGCCGGGCTAAGGGGAACAGTTCTGAAAGTTAAAAAATTCACGCCAAAACCGAGCCAAATAAAAAAAATACGCGGTAAAACCGAGCTCGCGGAAATACCCGCAGCGCCTGGCGCCGGGCTTGAACATTTATTGAAATATATTTGCAAAAAGACAATTTTTTCACTAGCTAAAGCGCTTTCTAGTTATTATTTTTGTGGAAAAATAAAGACAAAGATCACTCCGCAAAGTCCATACTACCATTAAAAGCATGAAGAAACCCAAAACCCTACAGGCCCGAGGGATTCCGTCTTAAATCAGTTTACATTCCGGCAATACTATCGTTTGTTTCTGGCAGGCTTTTTGTAGTGACAGAAGTATTATCCACCCTTCATGGCGTTAGGCATGAGACATCGCTACTCTAATTATTTCTCCTCTCTTCAGTTCGTCGCCGACCTGTTGATTATCAATATTGCATTTCTGGGTGCATTATGGTTGAGGTTCGTGATAGTAGCTAAAAGCGCGCTACCTGTCTCGGAACTTCACTACACCATCTTTTGGCTGGTCTACAACCTCATCTGGATCATTCTTGTACTCGTTCTGAAACCGTATCGGTTTCTCAGGCACAGCTTCAACCTCAACGAGCTGATGTCCCGGTTTTTCCAGGTGGCGGCCCTCCACCTGGCATTGGTAATTGCCTTCTGGGTATTTGTAAAAGGCTACTATTTTTCAAGGGGACATTTGGTTCTTGCCACCGGCCTGCTGTTTTTTTTAGGCGTCGGCTGGCGCATTATCGCGACCTACCTGGTAAAAAAATACCGGTTAAGCGGTTACAACCGGCGCAACTACATCATTGTAGGCTATGGTGAGCTATCAGATGCGGTCAAGAATTATTATGACATGAGCCCCGACATCGGGTACGTCTTCAAAGGATATTTCGACAAGCATTCCATTGTACCCTTTGTGAAAGCATGGCACCATAACCTGGCTGTGCTTGAAGAGTTTATTATGGATGAGCGCATCGACCATATTTACTGCTGCCAGCCCTACCTTGACAACCAGGACATCCAGGCGATCATACAGCTTGGTGAAAAGCACAAAATCAAGGTAATGCTTCAGATCGACTTCCGCGGCTTCCTGACCAACGAAGCGACACTTGAATACCACGACTATATCCCGGTAATCAATATCTCTACCAAAGCTTTTTCCAATGTGAGGACTGAAGTGCTCAAGCGAACTTTCGACCTGGTTTTTTCTCTGACCGTCGTTACGCTGGGGTCTCCTGTTTTCATTATCATGGCTGTGCTTGTAAAGTTCACTTCCAAAGGCCCTGTTTTTTTCCTGCAGGAACGGTCCGGACGGTGGGGCGAACCCTTCAAGATCATCAAATTCAGAAGCATGGTACCCGATTCCGATAAAATCGCTCAAAAGCACTCCATGGGTGACCACGATAAACGGATTACCAAATTCGGCCGCTTTATGAGAAAAACCCGGCTCGATGAGCTTCCCCAGTTTTTCAACGTTATCGCAGGCGATATGTCCATTGTTGGCCCCAGGCCGCTGGCCCGGTATGATGTTGAAATGCTGATGAAAGAATCCCCGACCAAATTCAAACGCATACTGACCATAAAACCGGGCATCACTTCTATCGGTCAGGTCAAGGTAGGATACGCCGACAACGCCCAGGAATCGGTCAGAAGACTCAATTACGACCTTCTCTACGTCGATAACCCCAGCCTCAGAACCGACCTGTGGCTTATTGCAAGAACCGTGCTGCTCGTTTTCCAGAAGAAAGGGAGATAGGGATCGGAAATCGGAAATCGGAGATCGGAAATCGGAGGTCGGAAATCAGAGATCAGAGATCAGAGATCGGAAATTGGAAATTGGCTTACGTAGTCGGGCTGATTTCTGATTTCCGATTTCCGATTTCTAACGAATTACCTTTACTTTTGCCTACGATCACCAGTAATTGAGTATTAATTGAACTAAAGGGTTATGGCCGAGAAAATACAGTGGGAGACGCTTAAGTCCTATGAAGATATTTTATTCCAGTTTCACGAAGGTATAGCAAGAATAAGCATCAACCGGCCGCACAAGCACAACGCATTTCGTCCGCAAACAGTGACTGAAATGATTGATGCAATGCACATTTGCCGTGAAGACGTTCGTATACAGGTGATTATTCTCACCGGCGAAGGAGGAAAAGCTTTCTGTTCGGGTGGTGATCAGTCCGTACGGGGCCACGGAGGTTATGTGGGAGAAGACCAGGTGCCGAGGCTCAACGTACTCGACCTCCAGAAGATGATCCGTTCCATCCCCAAAGCAGTAATCGCGAGTGTTGCCGGTTGGGCAATAGGCGGCGGCCATGTGCTGCATGTTATCTGCGACCTTACAATTGCTGCGGAAAATGCGCGTTTCGGCCAAACCGGCCCAATGGTAGGCAGCTTTGACGGAGGTTTCGGCGCTTCTTACCTTGCCCGTATCGTCGGCCAGAAGAAAGCCAGGGAAATATGGTTCCTTTGTGACCAGTATGATGCATCGGAAGCACTGGATATGGGACTGGTAAACAAGGTAGTACCGCTTGAAAAACTCGAAGAGGAAACCGTGAAGTGGTGCAAAAAAATCCAGGACAAAAGTCCGCTCGCCATCCGGATGCTGAAAAGCTCGTTCAATGCGGAGCTCGACGGCCAGGCCGGCATCCAGGAACTCGCAGGAAATGCCACCCTGCTCTACTACCTGAGCGATGAAGCCAAAGAAGGGTTTAATTCATTTCTCGAGAAAAGGAAGCCGGACTTTGACAAGTTTCCGAAGTTCCCCTGACCCGATTTTATAAATAACGAATTTTGCCCGATTGCCGAGCCGTTTCGCCAATGAAACGGGCCTATTTTCGTTCTTCTGCAAAGAAGTATATCCTTCCACAATAAACTTTGTTACCAATGAACCATTGGCTGGTCAAATCCGAACCTTTCAAATACTCATGGGATCATCTCGTGGCAGAAAAAACAGGAGTTTGGGACGGGGTCCGCAACTATGCTGCCAGGAACAACCTCATGTCGATGAAAGTCGGCGATCTCGTACTTTTCTATCATAGCAACGAAGGAAAAGAAGTCGTGGGGCTGGCCAGGGTTTCAAAAGAACACTACCCCGACCCTACTACCGACGACCCGAGATGGGTGGTCGTAGAATTGCAGCCGGTAGAAAAATTTCCAAAAACAGTAACGCTGGAGCAGGTCAAAGCCGACAAAAGATTGCAGCATATTCCGCTGGTAACCCAGTCCCGGCTTTCTGTACAGCCGATCGGCAAACCGGAATTCGACATCATTGTGAGCCTTGCCCATGATTAAACCATTTTTTAAGCTGTTCTTCTGCCTCCTCCTCAGCCTTTGCGCACTGACCGGGACGGGACAGGGCAAAATGCGGGTAGAACTCCCTCCTCCCAGGGAGAGCGACGGCTATCACACTGTACCGCTTGGTAGTAAGGGAGTCGCACTGGTTTCCAAACCGGAAAAAAGGAAGTACCGGATACAGAAATTCAGCTCTGATCTCGAAGAAGAGTGGACCAGCAGCGGTGACATTACCGCCAATCTTGACTTTGTTGCGTCCACGTACGACGGATCATCTATCTATCTGCTTTTTAACCGGTATCGAAGCTCTGCCTACCAGGTGGTAAAGGCAAGCGCAGGCCCGGGCTTCGTAGAAAATTTTGTTTTCCAAACCATTGACCGTTTTGAAATTACTGATTTCAAAACCATTGGCTATACGGCGTTTATGGCAGGCACGCTCCGCGACGAGCCTGTTCTGCTTCACACCAACCTGCAAACCGGGCAATCGAAAGTATTGCCCACGGCAGTAAAGGGTATTCTTTCCATTCAGTCGGTCGAAATTGACACGACCAATGAACTGGCCAACGTCATTATGAGCATCAAAGACGGCCGTTCTCTCAGAATTATTGCCAGGTCGTATAACACCTTCGGGCAGCTGGTATCCGAAGTCGGAAGCCTTCCTCAATCCGGATTTTCACTCCTCAACGGCCGGCTACAGACGCTGAATGATCGGGAAAAACTGCTGATCGGCACCTATGGGCACCGCGACCGGCAGTCTTCCGGACCAGCAGCATCGCAGGGCCTGTATATCTCGAAGTTTGTCGACAACGAAGAGACCTTTACCACTTACCACAGCTTTACCGATTTCACCCATTTCTTCGACTTTCTCAGCGACAGGCAGCTGGAAAAAATGGAACGGAGAATTCAGAAGAAAAAAGCCGACGGCGAAGACCTCAAGCTCAATTACCGTCTCCTGGTGCACGATATCCTACCTTCCGACAACCAGTACCTGGTAGTAGCGGAAGTGTTTTACCCCGAATTCAAATACAACAATAACCTGTATGGCGCACGGAGTTATTGGGGCAACCCCTGGCTCTTCGGCTCGGGTTTTGGCTACGGCCTTTATAACCCTTACTATTTCAATCCCTACTATGGCGGGGGCAGGTACTACGGGAACGGGAACCAGGTTTTCGACGGGTTCACCTATACCCATGCCGTTGTTGCCGGGATCGATTTTTCGGGAAAGCTACTGTGGGACAACAGCGTGGTTTTTAACGAGGTAAAAAGCAACGAACTCCGGGAGAAAGTTACGGCAACACAAATGCCCGACGGCAAGACGAAGATCGTTTACGGAAATAAAGGCGCCGTGTGGAGCAAAATCATCCGCCGTGACCAGGTCGTACAGGAGGATAAAAGAATGTCAGTTCCAACCGAACTGGAGGGCGACAAAGTACGCAGTACCTCCACTGATGAAGTGTGCCACTGGTACGGCCCATACTACCTCGCCTGGGGCCAGCAGAAAATTGCAAACGCACAGGCCGGCGATGTTGCCGCGAGAGGAAAAAGAAACGTATTCTACCTGAACAAACTTACTGTCGAATAAATCTGTATCCTGAGCGTGAAACTGATTACACCAACGACACTCCGCGATTACGAGCTGATCGACACCGGCGGTTTTGAAAAACTGGAACGATTCGGAAAATACGTCCTCACCCGACCCGAACCTCAGGCCGTCTGGGAGAAGCACCTTTCCGAGGACGAATGGCTCGAAATGTCGGACGCCATCTTTAAGCGGGACCGGAACTCTGAAGAAAAGGGGCTTTGGAGCACACGGAGTAATATGCCGGAGAACTGGGAGTTCACCTACAAAACCCCGCAGCTGGATCTCAGGAGCAAGCTATCCCTTTCGTCCTTCAAACACGTCGGGCTATTTCCCGAGCAGGCAGAAAACTGGGAATACATTGCTCAAAAGCTCTCCTCCATGCGCCTGGAGAAACCTTCGGTCTTAAATCTCTTCGCCTATACGGGGTTAGCCTCACTGGCCGCCAGGCAGAAAGGGGCCGACGTAACTCATGTCGATTCTGTCAAGCCCGTAATTAGCTGGGCAAGGGCTAACATGGAAATGTCAGGTCTGGACAATATCCGGTGGATGGTGGAAGACGCGCTCAAATTTGTAAAAAGGGAAGTTCGGAGAAACAGGAAATACAACGGCATCATTCTGGACCCGCCTGCCTATGGACGCGGGCCTGCCGGAGAAAAGTGGTTGCTCGAGACCCACATCAACGAACTGATCGAGTTGTCGGTGCAGCTCCTGGCTGAAAGAGATTTTTTCCTGGTGATCAATCTTTACTCGCTGGGATTCTCCGCGATGATTCTTGAAAACCTGTTTAAAATTCATTATCCCGATGCCCCCAACAGGGAATTCGGCGAGCTTTTCTTACAGGACAGGCATACCAATAAGTTGCCGCTTGGAATTTTCTACAGATTTTCGGACCACCCCTGATCATGCCTGCGCAAGTCATTTTCCGTCTACTGGTCCCCATTGGCTTCCTGGCTCTTTTGGCCGGGTGTACCGGGACCGATCATGACGGCGCGCATATCCCACCACCTTACCAGGAAGATTTTGAAAAGCGGAAAGACGCTGACCGGCTGGCATTTCTTACCGACTGCATCAGGAAACGAATTGACCCACCGGGAAGCTACTACAAACGTGCACAGCTCTACCTTGAAAAAGGTGATTTTAAAGCCGCGCTGAACGACGCAACCGACGCGATAGAAGCAAAGGACAACGTGGGCGAATATTACCTGCTGCGCGGGATCATTAACCGGGAACTAAACCAGCTCAGTGACGCTTTACTCGACGCGGAACGCGCCGAAGCGCTCCAGCAAAAAAGCCCGAAGCTCTACGTGCTGATGGCTGATATTCTTCAGGAAAATAAAAAATATGCGGAGTCCCGGCGCTACATCAACGGCATTTTGGCACTGGCCCCGCATGATGCCTCGGTTTACTATGTGCAGGGAATGCTCCAGGCCAAAACCGGTGACACCATAGGCGGGCTCGCCTCCATGGAAAAAGCAATTAACCTGAACCCCACCTATGTAAGGGCCTATCCCAAGGCGGCGGCGCTTTACCGGCAGCAAGGTGATTTTGCCAATAGCAGCAGGATACTTCAAAACGGGCTGCAGCATTTCCCTGCTAACAGGGAGCTCATCCTTGGAATGGGAAAACTATATGCGGAACGGGCACTTCCGGACAGCGCGCTACCCTTTTATGAGCGGGCGGTCAAACTCAGTGAAGATGACCTGGAACTTCGTGCCGAAATGGCCGATCTCTACGTAAGAGCGCGCAATTACAGCAGTGCATTGACCGTCTATGAGGCGATTCAACGTCGTAAGCCCGAATACACCGCCATAAATTACCTGATCGGTTTCTGCCAGGAAAAAATGTGGCGGCTCAACACCGCTAAATCCTATTACGAGCAGGAATTGGAAATCAATCCCGGCTATGTTCCCGCCCGCAATGGTATCTGGCGCATCAGCCAGCTTGAAAACGAACGTGAACTGAACGCGGGTTCAACGGGCGAATCGCCGGAGCCGGCCAAAACCCTCGACGATACCCGCCTCAATATCTCGCCTATACAACCGAGAAAGATTCAAAAATAGAATTCCCTAGGCGTCCAGCCATTGGGTACGGACTACCTCAAGGGCGGTCTTCGCTTCGCGTTCAAAATCTTTCCAGCGGCATTCCATCGACAAGCCGTTTTTGTACCTGATCTTTTTCAGTGCTTTGAAATAGGGCCTGAAGTCGTCCCCATCCACGCCCGGCGGCGTACGATTCGCCTTTTCGGCAATGTGACAATGGGTAATCAGTTTTCCAAACCTCACAATCTGTTCGGGTCCCTCGTCATCCTTCTTCATATGGTAAATATCAGCGAGGAGCCTGAACCAGGGGTTATTGGCGGCTTCAACGATCTCGGCGCCGTCGGCCAGGCTATTCACAAAATTGGTCTCCGAACGGTTCAGCGGTTCTATCGAGATGGTAATACCGTACTTTTCGGCAATAGGCCCCATTTTTTTGCTCAGCTCAATATGTTGCTGCTTGGCAGTTTCCCGGTCAAAACCATCCGGGATCCGGCGCGACCCACCACTTCCGAATACGATGTTCTTAGAACCGATAGCCTTGGCACGCTTAAGCGCAAGTTCCGTCCGTTGAAGAATCTGTTCGTGGTGCAGCTCAGGCCCCACCGACTTCAGGTCACTCGGGAAAAAAGAAGTATACGACCGGACCGGTACGCCCACTTCTTTCACCAGCGCTAGATTTCGTTCAAATTGCGCGTCTCCCCCGTTTTTCTCATCCGGGATTAGAAAACGGCCGACGCCCTCCTCAACAAAAGTGTAGCCCATCCCTTTTATCAGGGCGGCATTGTTGTAGCCGGTACATACGCCGAGCGGTATCATTCCGCCCTTTTTTTCAATTCCCGCCCACAAAAACTCTGTGGAAAACGCCGCTGCACCGGCCAGAGCCGCAGCAGACTTCACAAAATTTCTCCTGGATAAACGATTATCTTCTAAGTTCATACACGCGTCGAATTTTGAATCTGGATCTGGTAACTTAATAGACGAACAATCTTTTTTTTTCCCGTAGATCCTGTCAGGAAAAGGAAATTTAACGCGAATTCTCCCTTAAAAAAGTGCCGCCGGTCTCTAATTTATTGATACAGCCCGCCGCTCCATTAGTACTATTGCCTTATATTGCTACTTTTATCGCCCGGCGATTTCCGGCAATGCCGGCCAGTCCGCGATTATTCCGGAAAGAAAGTACAGGGTTCCATATTAAAGTGATACAATACCGTATGAACAAGAGAGAGTTTATCAAAAAAAGTTTGGCCGGAACAATTGCCGGCGCTGTTTTAGCCACCACCGACACTTTCGGTCAGAAGGTGAGTCAAAAAAAAGCAGATCCTTTCAAGCTTGGTATGGCAGGCTACACCTTTGTTCATTTCAAACTGGACCAGGCACTTGAGATGATGCGAAAGGTAGATGTACGGTACCTGTGTATCAAAGACTTCCATTTACCCTTTACAAGTACACCGGAAGAAATCAAGGCTTTTCATGAAACCCTCGCACAGTCGAACGTAACCGGCTATGCGGTCGGCCCTATTTATATGAAAACCCGGGCGGACATTGATAATGGCTTTGAATATGCAAAACGGGTAGGCGTCAAGCTGATCGTAGGAATCCCCCTGCATGAAGACCTGGAATACCTGAGCGACAAATGCAAGGAATACGATTTCCACTATGCCATTCACAACCACGGACCGGAAGACAAGCTTTACCCGGACGCAACCTCCGTTTACAGCCGCATCAAACACCTGGACAAACGTCTTGGACTTTGTTTCGACATCGGGCACAACCTCCGCTATGGCAAAGATCCTATCGCAGACATTGCCCGCTATCATGACCGTATCTTCGACCTGCATCTTAAAAACATTACCTCTGCCTCAGCAGAAGGAAAAACCTGCGAGCTCAGCCGCGGCGTAATTGATATCCAGGGATTGATCAGGGTATTAAGAAAAGTGAAGTACAGCGGTATGTGCAGTCTTGAATACGAGAAAGACATGAAAGACCCGCTGGCAGGTATCGCCGAGTCCGTAGGCTACTATAAAGGAGTGGTAGATTCTATTTAAGCCCCGGAAGCAATCTGCAAAAAGCCGCCATTCCAGGCGGAACGCAGTGGAGCCGAGGGATCTCGCGCTGTCAGAAAAAATCTTGCAGAAGGATTGAGTACTGGGAGGGGGAGATTCCTCCGCTACGGTCCTAATGACGGTTCGATTTAAGAATGGCCGGACTTTAAGCGGCGGTAAATTTGTCGTGCAGAATTCGCGAAAAAAGCCCATTCGTGAATTCTGTACAACGAGGTGCAAGTGCCCGATCGTCACACGCCGGGTTTCTATTGAGTTTATGTTCAAGGATAAAAGGCCTTCGACAAGCTCAGGCACCATCCGGAGGACACCATCCGGAGGACACCATCCGGAGGGCACCGTCCGGAGGACACCATCCGGAGGACACCATCCGGAGGGCACCGTCCGGAGGACACCATCCGGAGGACACCATCCGGAGGGCACCGTCCGGAGGACACCATCCGGAGGACACCATCCGGATGGTGGGTGAGCCCGTCGAACCCTTTTTATGCCCCAAACTCACAGCCTCCGGAAGTTCAAACAAGGCAAAATCAAACACTTGAAGAATTTGTTGTACACCTAAATCAGGTCGTCCGGCCCGCTGGAATTCGTGGCTCCCCTTAAACCCCTCATCTCTGATTTTCAGAAACTGCCTCTCCGAAACCTCCGCCTCCCGGCGTTTCAATAATCATGATCTCACCTTTCTGAACCGACACTCCGGCGATCCCCGGAAGTTGCACCCATTTTTTCTGCGCTGTAAACCACCAATTACTGCCGGTTGCACCGCCACTGCCACCTGCCAGTCCATAAGGCCGGAAAAAACGATGCTGCCCCAGCAAGGTTACCTCCAGTGGCTCCAAAAATTCAAAAGCCCGTACAATGCCGTCGCCGCCGCGGTATTTTCCTTTTCCCCCTGACCCTTTCCGGATCCCGAATTCCATCAGCCGTACCGGGTAGCGCCGTTCCAACTCCTCGGCATCTGTTATTCTGGTATTGGTCATATGCTGATGTACCGCCGATCGCCCGTCGAAGCCGTCGCCGGCGCCCGCTCCCCCTCCGACCGTCTCGTAGTACCCGAACCGGTCATTTCCGAAGAGAAAATTATTCATAGTCCCCTGGCTTCCCGCTGCCAGCCCGAATGCCTTCAGCAAGGTATCGACCAGACGCTGGCTAAGCTCGGTGTTGCCGCCCACAACCGCAGGACATTTATCTCCGTTCCGGTGAAATACCGGATTTAACAAGCTGTCCGAAGGAAGAACAAGCTCGACCTGCCTGAGGAGCCCTTCATTCAGCGGCAGGTCCCTGTCGACCAGTAACCGCAGCACATAGAGCACCGTGCTGTATAAAATCGCCAGGTTGCCGTTCAGGTTCCCCGGATGTACTTTTGAAGACCCCGTAAAATTGAGCGTAAGCTTTCCACCTGCTACGGTCGCCTTCAGGTAGATTCGATGACCGTCATCCAGGTACTCCGCCGCCTTGAGCACCTTGCCCTCGTAAACCTGCAATGCAGATCGCAATTGGATACTCGCCCGGTCTTTTAACAGGCGCATATACTTATGTACCGTTTCAAGCCCGTTTTCCGTCACAAGCGCAAGTAACTGCCGCTGCCCTTTTCTCAGAGATGAAAGCGCCGCGGCAATATCGGCTTCGTTTTCGGCGTAAGACCGGGTCGGATACCTGCAACGGGTAAACAACCGCTCGACGGACTTCCACTGAACTACCCCTTTTCTGACCAGGTATTGTGGTTCGATCACTACTCCCTCTTCAGAAAGGCGAACCGCCTGCGTCGGCATCGAACCGGGTGTCATTCCCCCGATTTCAGCGTGGTGCGCGCGGTTGACCACATACCCGACCAATTCCTTTTCTTTCGTGAAGACGCCGGCCAGCAAGGTCACATCAGGCAAATGCGAGCCGCCATAACCCGGGTGATTGGTAATTACCACGTCACCCGGACGAATAGAAATAAAGGCCAGGACCTGGCGGAGGCAAACCCCCAGACTTCCCAGATGGACCGGCACATGGGGTGCGTTTACCAGTAATTCCCCCTCGGCGTCCAATACCGCACAGGAAAAATCGAGGCGTTCCCGGACATTTACCGAAAAAGCCGTCCTTAGCAATTGCGCTCCCATTTCTTCGGCGATTGCCTTGAACCGGTTCGTATAAAGCTCAAGGGCTATTTCTTCCGGCGCCTCATTTTGAGGTGTTTGGGTTGTGTTTTTGGCAAAAATCATCAGGTCGTTTCCTTCCTGCACAACGCCGGTCCACCCCTCGGGTACATACGTACTCGACGACTCATTGACGACCAAAGCGACCCCTTCTATTTTACTTCCCGGAACAAGATGCTGCCAATCGTAAACCGGTATCTCCATTTCCTCTTCTGCGTGAAACCTGGTCAGAAGTTTACGGCCGGCCGCGATAGCAATACCTGTATCGGCTACCTGTCTCTTTTTCGGCTGGACACTGCCTTCCACCGCACCAAGCCGGACGCTCGTTACCTCTACTTTCCGGTCGGCGGGCAAATAGCCAAAGCTTTCCTCGTAAAGGATCTTGAATGCTGCAAGCGTTGATTCCGGGTCCGTGTAAGGTACCTCCAACGCATTCTCCTGTCCTGCAAAACGAAGGTAAACCGATCTGAACTCCACTTCCGGCGAAAGGGCGCCTTCATTCATCATTACCTGCATCGCTTCGGCTTCCAGCGCTTTAAAAATATCCGGCAGTCCGCCGGCAGTCTCTTCCCACAGGCGCAGAATCTGCCGCGATGCGAGGTGGCTGGTACGTGCCAGCCCCATTCCCAAGGCGCTGAACAAACCGGCATCGTACGGAACCAGGACGCGCTGCATGCCCAAAACCGCTGCCAGCTGGCAGCCATGCAAGCCACCGGCGCCGCCGTAGGCAAGCAATGTATATTTTTCGGGGTCAATTCCTTTTGCTACTGAAATCCGGCGGATCGCTTCGGCCATCCGCTCATTGGCAATCACCTCGAAGCCCTTCAGCAGTTGCCTTGAGCTCAGAAAACTGCCTGTTTTCTGATAAATTGTATCTTTAAGTTCGTTAAGTGCTTTCTCCGCTGCGTCAGCCCTGATGGGTATCCCGAACTGGTTGGGTTCAAGCTTCCCTAAAAGCAGGTTTACATCGGTAATGGTAAGCGGTCCTCCGGCGCCATAACATGCCGGACCGGGACTGGCCCCGGCACTTTCAGGGCCTACACGAAGATTAAACCCGTCGAACCAGCAGACAGATCCTCCGCCGGCCGCCACTGTTTCTATCTCAAGAGTGGGATTATGTAGCTCGAGCCCTTCTATTCTGGTCAGATAGCTGCGTTCCGGCCGGCCGTTAATCCTGGCAACATCCGTGCTCGTTCCACCCATATCAAAAGCAAATAAGTTTTCCAGCCCGAAAGCGGCGCCAATAGCCGCAGCCGCGGTTACGCCGCCGGCCGGTCCGCTTAGCAGGCTGTCCTTGGCCTTAAAACGGTCGGGCCCGGTAAGACCGCCGCCGCTCATCATCAGCTTCAAACTGCTGTCGGGCCCTAAAGACCGGGTAATGCCGGCAATAAACTGGCCCAGCACCGGCTCCAGATACGCATTGACAAGCGCGGTTTGCGTTCGGCGGAGATAATGTACGGCTGGAAAAAGCTCCGAAGAAACTGAAACCGCCGCCCCGCTTGTATTTCTGATCCAGGCGGCAAGCTTCTGTTCGTGCACGGGGTTCACATACGAATGAAGCAGAGAAACGGCGGCCGATTCAAAACCGCCGGTCTTTTCTCCGGGAAGCCGGAGTGCTTTCACAATTTCCCCGCGAGCGTCCAGGCGCTCATCCACTTCTACGACCTCGTCGTAAAGCAGGACCGGGTCTGGAATGTTCAACTGGAACAGGTCAGGCCGTTGCTGCGTTCCGATTGCGAGCAGGTCCCTGAACCCTTTTGTCACGAAGAGCGTCGTTTTCGCACCTTTCCGCTCGAGAAGCGCATTGGTACCTTTCGTAGTACCCAGGCGCAGCTCCATGGGCGGCAATTTGGCAGCTAACGGAGTACCGGTTACCAGCCTGGCAGCCAGCACCGGCGCCTCTTCACCCGTGCTCAGTTCAAAATCAGCCCCGGTAAAAGAAGAGCGGTTTTCTTCGATAACGAGCGTATGATCGTTAAAATTGATCGCTACCAGCCTGCTGCTTTCACGGCTTCCCTGTACCCTGAAAGTATACCCCTCAAGCAGGGCAGAAGGATACACCCAGTTGGCTTCAAAATGATATACGTGCGGGTTAATTTTCCGCAAAATTCTACCCCGGAGGCACCCCTTGCTCAGCACTTTCACCCTATCCTTCCTCCCGGCCGGATCAACGGCAATACAGTCTGTAAAGGTCCCCCCGGTATCGATCCACAGTTTCCAATAAATGTCTGACAAATGGCTGGTCTTTTTGGGGTTTCAACTAAAGGCAGGTCAATTTATAACTTTTAGCGAAGTTCAAAAAGGCGGGCTGAAAATATTGCGGGACCAAACTCTGCAGGATATTGGAGAAAACCGGGACAGGACGGTTACAAAAAAAGGGAGCTGGAAAAGCAGTCGTGGTCGGAAGAAATTCCGACCTTTTTTTATGTTTTAAAGACTTTTTGTGGATCTCCTCCAGC